>DNGT01000202.1 GCA_003486165.1 Desulfobacteraceae bacterium | reverse complement strand
TTCATGGAAAACAATGGGCAGCGTGGCGCCCATGGATGAGACGGGGACCGCAAGAACAAGACAAGTGAAGACAAATGCCAGGGTATAATATAATGGCATTCCGATGCTATTCGACTGGCAGGATATTCTGATCAGGTGAGCCAGGTAGGGCCAATTGTCCATGGAAACATAAACGGCCAGAAGGGATACCGTAATCACAATCTGGGTGAGACACAGAAGATGTGTCGATATCCTCTTGAGCATGCTCACAATAAAGCTGCCGGTTGCGATCAACAATATAAAAACCGAAACAATGATGGCGAATGAATAAGAAGAGCTGCCGAATGAAAGATTGGTCAGCCGGATCAGCGCATTTTCAAGGCTCATCACATAAAAACCGCTTAAAAAGGAGATGACATACAACACCCGGGGAGAGATTTTAGGATAGGCGCCCGCAGCTTTGGTATCGATCGGTTCACGAACCTTACTCTGATTTTCATCAGGTCTTATGTCACCAACTGCAGTGTATTGCGCAGCAGTATAAAAGAAGGCCGACGCCGCCAGGTTCAGGATTGCCGCCGTCCATACGGAACCGGGAAGCCCGATTATCGGGACAAGGAAAAAACCCGCCAGAAGTGTCCCGATAAATGCCCCGGCCGTATTAACAGCGTAGATGCCTGCATGGGTGCGGGTTGATGCAGTAAGATTTGCCGACAGCCCCTTTGTCAAAACAGGGATGGTTCCCCCCATGCAAATGGTGGGGATTGCGGTAAGGATCACGGAACAGAGGATGCCTTGAACAAGGATCGGAACCGGATATGAAAAACTCCATGAGTAGGTCACCTTTTCGATGGCTTTAAATATGAGTGGGAAACCCAGGCCCCATAAACCGATAATGCCTTCCAGCATCGCGTATGTTTTGAACTGATTTTTAACCTTCAAGGTTAATCGGCCACAGAGATAATACCCTAAGGACAGCCCCCCGAGAAACGTCCCCAGAATGATAGCGGTCGCAATGCTGTCACATCCCAAAAGTCTCGTCAGGTATTTCTGCCAGGCCACCTGATAAATCAGCCCGGAAACGCCTGTGATTAAAATGAAGAAGCTGAGGATCAGTCGCATAACCATATACCTTTGTTTCTATAAAAATGTATTGATTCGACGAACCGATAAGCATACGTTTTATAGGGAGTATAAACATGCCCGTCTGTTATTGCAACAGCAACCTTCAGACTTCAGTCTGAAATGCTTCAATTCCAGTTTAGAGCAAAGAGCGATCTTACCCTGAGAAGTAAAAATCTCCCATGCATTCGAGTGTCTTTATCCTTTCCGGTTGCTTTGAACCCCTATGGCTGTTATATACAAGGGGTCGGGGAGTTTTTCTCCTAAATTCTTGAATATAGCGGAATGGATGATCTTNNAAACTCCCCGACCCCTGATATAAATGATGACTAAAGAGTTTGTTCAAACCATAGGAAACATGCGACTATGTCAGCATTTTGGAGAGATTCGCAACACCGTCATTGGGCGTCAGATAGATTTTTGAGATGGTTTGCAACATACGATCTGCCCAAGGCATCACCATGACCGCCTGATGCTGCTCATACTTTAAATTTATTTTAAAGAATGATCCACAACTGTAACGCGTTGACCTAAAAGGATGAATGATACATGAGGACGCGCGCGCTGCCATCTAAACTGTTAGAAAAGTTAAGCTCATCAAAACTGGCCCTGGTGATGGTCCTTCTGTTAATTCTGTTCTCGATTATCGGTGCCATCCTTCCTCAGCAGGGCAGGATGGAATTCAGGGACATCGCTCTCTGGCAGATGGCGCACCCAACCGTTACCCGCATGATGCGCCCTTTGGGATTCTTCCGCGTATTTCACTCCTGGCCGTTCATCATCGCTATCCTCATCCTCGGAGTAAACACCCTGACATGCACCCTCTTGCGCTTTGTGAAAGAAGGGGGCTTTAAATCTTTAAAAGGCCCGGGATCGGTTCGGAGAATGGGATTCTTTTCTCTCCATCTCAGCCTGATCCTTCTGTTTGCGGGCGGATTCCTGACATCTACTACAAGAATGAATGCACGAATCGTGCTGACAGAAGGGCAGTCTTTCGAGGATCGTCATGACAACTATTTGCAACTGGTAGAGGGACCGCTCCGTCCTGAACACCATGCGGGTGCTGTGGTCCGGTTGAAAAAGGTCCAAATAACATACGAGAAGAAGCGATATCCCGTCGATGTCACCTCGGACCTCGAGTTTCAATCGAACAAGGACGAAGTGGTGAACGGAGTGATTAAAGTCAATTATCCCCTCACCTATAAAGGTTTGGCATTTACCCAGGACAAGACCGGATTTTCACCGCGATTGGTAATCCGGGATATAAAAAATAAACGACTCCTTTTTAACTCTTTTATCGCGCTTCAGACTTATGACACACCGGCGGGGAAAGTGTACCGGGACTTTTTGCCGTTGCCATTTCTCAAACAGACATATACAGTTACATTATTCCCGAGCTTTTCCATCGACAACGGAAAAGTGAAAAAAACCGGTGAAGATCCTGAAAATCCCCTTTTACGTATTGAGATGATCGATCCGATCCGACAGAAGTCTGCACAGGTGAATTTGCCGCTCGGCGGCAGGATCATCATGGATGAATATATATTTTTCTTTACGGAATTAAGGCGCTGGTCAGCTTTCATGGTTGTCCAGGACCCGGGCTATCTGCCGGTGTGTGTAGCGCTCTGGCTGGGACTGGGAGCACTGATTTTAAGATACGTTCCGGATCTCAAACGGTGGTTTGTGGAGAAACCTGCCAAAGACCAAGATTTTTGAAAGCATTAACCCTAACATAAGGAATAAACCATGCAACAGACTGAAATTATACTTTTCTGGGCGACGGTGTTTGTGTATGTGGTTGCTTTTTGCGTTCACGTTTTCGGTTTTGTGCGCGGCAGCACCCGCACCGGCACGGCTGTCATGCGGCTTCTATGGGCGGGAATGATTTTACATACAGCCACAGCACTTGTCCGCTGGGCGTCGGCCGGGCATGCCCCGGTTACGGACACCTATGAGCTCAATCTGACGGGAACGTGGTTTACCGTATTGATTTTTCTGGTTTTCGAGCGTCTGAAAAAGATCGATCAATCCATAGCCCTGGTGCTGACGCCGGTGGTGTTTTTAGTCTTGGGGTACGGGATTATGTCTCGAAGCGCGCCGATCCCCATGGGACCGGCCTATCAGAGCCCTTGGCTGGTGGTGCATGTGATTTTTGCCTGGCTGTCCTTCGGGTGCTTTGCCATCGCTTTCGGAGCAGCCATACTTTTCCTTGCAAGGGAAAGGTTTCCTGACTGGCAGCCGATAACCAAAGTTCCCGACATCAAGGGTCTGGACCTGGCGGGATACCGCTTTATCGTGCTCGGTTTCATCAACCATGCCGTCATGCTCGTCTCCGGTGCGATCTGGGCCAAGAAACTCTGGGGGCACTACTGGAGTTGGGATGCGTTGGAGATATGGTCTCTGATAACGTTTCTCTTCTATGCACTTTATCTCCATGCCCGCTCTTTTTTAGGATGGAGACTTAAACGGGCCGCCCGACTGACAGTGCTCGGTTTTGTGGTTTTGTCCATCTCCTTCTGGGGGGTGCAATGGTTCTCGCCTAAAGCCCGTCCCGGACATGAGTGGAGTGAGGGCGGTGCTGCTAAAGTGATCCAGGTGGAACCGCTGAAAACCGTAACGGAAAAATAGAAAAAGGGAAAGGTCGTTCCTAAATCTTCGATGCCAAAAGAATCGACCACAACATGGGTAAGCCAACAGGCACTCATGGTATAGTTATTGCATTAATAAATTCCCGGAGGTGGATTTTTTTGGCCATACTTGTACTCCTAAACAATTTTCTTCATGATTTTTCAGCAGCCGGCTGGCTTTTTGGTTCCGTACTCCTGTGGTCGATGATGCGAAAAGAACTTTCGAACCCGGGGGCCGGCAGGGTCATTGCCGACAGTCTGAAGACGGTCCTCTTTCTGATGCGCCTCAGTCTCGGCGGAATTGTCGTTTTCGGCATTGTAAGAACCCTGGCGTATAAAACCTATGAATGGAACGCTGCTGCCGGGCAGAGCCAGATAACACTCCTTATTATAAAACACGTGATCCTTACCGGAATTTTTGCGGTAGGGCTCATCTACTATATCAGGGCAAGGAAGTTTGTCCGAAAGGCACTAAATGAACAAACCGAATAAAGTCATGCTGATTACGCCNNGAAATCTACGATGCCATGTCGAAATTCCACGAATACGACCAGATTCGAAAACATATCCAAATTGAAGCTCCGGATTTTGTCGGCGTTACGGCAATAACAGCTACTATCAACGACGCTATTGAAGTATTGAAGATCGCCAAGCAAGAACTCCCCGAGGTCACCACTTTTTTGGGCGGGGTTCATCCCACTTTCTTGTACGAAGAAATTCTTTTGGCTGACGGCCGGTGGGTGGACTATTGCGTGCTGGGCGAAGGTGAACTGACCGCGCCTGAACTTTTGGACGGCCATCGCAACGGACGCGATATGTCCAAAGTTCAAGGCATCGCGTTTATGCGCAACGGCCGGGTGTTGTGCACAGCACCGCGTGTATTTATGGCCGACCTTAACGCATTGTCACCGGCCTGGCACCTGGTCAACTGGTCAGACTACCCGCTCTATTTTATCGACGATTCCACAGTGGCCATCGTCAGCTCGTCCCGCGGCTGCATCCACTCCTGCTTCTTCTGCTCGCAGCACAAGTTCTGGCAGGGATCCTACCGCGAGCGCGATCCTTACAATTTTGTGGCCGAGATCGAACATCTGGCCGCCACCTATGGGATCAACGTCTTTTTTATCGCCGACGAGTACCCGACCCGTTCCCGGGAACGCTGGGAAAAAATCCTTGACCTGCTGATCGAAAAACAGCTGGGGGTTCACATTCTGATGGAAACCTGCGTTCCGGACATTATCCGCGACCGCAACAATTTGCATCGCTATCGACAGGCCGGCATCCTGTTTATCTACTTAGGAGTTGAGGCCACCAATGACCGAAAGCTGGCAGAATTTAAAAAAGACATCAAATTCGAAGAATCCAAAGAAGCCCTGAAGCTGGTTCGGGATGCCGGGATGATCGTGGAAAGCTCTCTTATCATCGGCACCCCCAGCGAGACACCTGCCTCGATCCAGGAGACATTGAAAACGGCCTATGAGTATAACGCCGACTTCATGCATTTCCTTCTGCTGGCACCCTGGCCTTATGCGGATATGTATGAAAGTTTAAAACCTTATATTGAAGTTTGGGATTACTCCAAATACAATCTGGTGGAACCGATCATCAAGCCCACTGCCATGACGCGGGATCAGCTCATGAGCGCTGTTCTCAATTGTTACAAAAAATACTACATGCGCAAACTGCCTGAATGGGCCAATATGAAGGGAAATGACTTGAAGCGCTCCATCCTGATCAAGGGCATGAAAGCCATCATCGACAACTCATTTCTCAAAGACCACATGACAGGTTTGGGGGGTATGCCCAAAAGCGTCCGAAAACTCATTGACAAACTTGAACCTTAAAGACAATCTTGATTGTATTATCGATTCTGTATATAAACCCTTGAAATAAAACGGCCTCGGTATTATAGTGAAAGAAATTTTTTTTCTTTGCATATAATATCGAGAGGATGACCGTTGTATAAGCTGGGTTTTTTAAAAGCCATGATTGGCGTATCTATTGTCGCAGTAATTTTACTGTCGACTTACGCTGTTTTTTTCCTCTCCCCCTCATTTACCGGTTTAATCACCGAAACCACCGAAGCAGAAGCCGCTCGGGTGGCCACCCACCTTTCAAAAATAATTCTCGATGGGGCCGAACTAAACGGCTTGGAGATAACCAAGGGGAACCTGCCGGACAATATCACAATTGAAATTGACAAAATGGCGAAAGATTTTGGGTTAATTAAGGTAAAATTGTTTTCGCCGGCCGGGGAGATCATTTATTCCAGCGACACCAAAGACATCGGACAAATCAACGAAAAGTCTTACTTTCATGAGGTGGTTGCCAAAGGCCGGACCTATACAAATGTCGTGAAGAAAGATACCCGGTCCCTTGAAGATCAACTCATGACCAGAGACAATGTCGAGACGTATATTCCTGTCATGAAAGGAAATTCTTTCCTCGGCGCATTTGAGATATATTTTGACATCACCGTCACCAAAAATAAGCTGGACCGCCTGGTCCGGCAATCACAGATCATGTCGCTGTCCATCGCCCTGGCGCTGGTGATTATCCTGATTTTCCTTTCCCACAAAGCCACAAAGAGTATCATCGCTCAGGCCAGCGCTAAAACACGAGACATTGAAGATGGTCATGAACGGCTCCTGACGGTTTTAGACAGTCTGGATGCCGGTGTTTACGTGACGGATCTTGAAACCTATGAGATTCTTTTTTTAAACAAGTATCTTCGAGACATCTTTGGCGATGCGGTCGGAAAGACCTGCTGGCAGGTACTCCACCCCCATCAGGCTGGGCCGTGCGACTTTTGTTCTGACCAGAAACGTCTTATTTCAAGCGGTGAGTCCTTTGGCGTAAACGTCCGTGAAGTTCTGAATTCATCCACCGATAAATGGTATGAAATTCGTGATCGGGTCATCCGATGGGTGGACGGCCGTATCGTCAGGTTGGAAATCGCCGCAGACATTACCGACCGCAAAAATGACGAAATCGAGTTGAGACGCGCCCATCAGGAAATGGGGAAGTTTTGTGAAATCACCAAGCAAATTGGAACGGAGCTGTCGCTGGATGGGGTCGGTAATTTTTTAATAAAGGAACTTAAGGATATCCTGAACACTCAGTACATGCAGCTTTTTGTTTTTAGCAGCGACAAGAGCAACATCTTTGCCCTTTCCGACACCGGCACCGGCGTCATTAAAGAACCGGAACAGGTTCAATTCTTTTCATCCATTATCGAGAATCTTGAAAATATCAGCACAGCATCCGATATGTCCTTAAAACCCTTCCTGCTTCCGGATGTCATTCCCCTGGATGCCCGACTAACCCTCATACCGTTCAAGATCGAGAACCATCCCCAGGGCGCTCTGGTAGTGGCCTGTTCAAAGGATTGCCTGTGTGATGAAAATAAGCTTAAACTGGTGTCCCTGATTCTTGAGCAGGCATCGGGGTCCATCAAGAGGGCCATTTTGCATCAGGAAGAAATTCGTTTTCTTGAAAAACGCATCGAAAGCATGTCCGAGTTTTCCGGCATCATTGGCAAAGACCCCAAGATGCAAACCATTTACAAACTCATCGAGGACATTGCCCACACGGACGCGACGGTTCTGATTCAGGGCGAAACCGGGACCGGGAAAGAAGTGGTGGCCCGGGCCTTATTCAAAAAAAGCATCCGCAAGGACAAACCCTTTGTCATCATTAATTGTTCTGCATACCCGTCCACCCTGCTGGAAAGCGAGCTTTTTGGCCATGAGAAGGGGGCGTTTACCGGTGCGATCCGCAAAAAAATGGGTCGATTCGAGCAGGCAGACGGCGGCACGGTGTTTCTTGATGAGATCGGTGAGATCCCATTACCCGCTCAGATCAAGCTGCTGCGGGTCCTGCAGACGCAAAAATTCGAGCGCATAGGCGGTGAGCAGACCCTGGCGGTAAATGTACGCATTCTTGCCGCCACCAATAAAGATCTGCTTCAGGAGGTGAAAAACGGAAATTTTCGGGAAGACCTCTATTACCGTCTGAACGTCATTCCGATTCATTTGCCGCCGCTTAGAAATCGGCGCAACGACATCCCGCTTCTGGCCCGCCATTTTCAGGAAAAATTCGCCGCTGAACACGGCGTTGTCGCAAAGGGTTTTAGCTCGGAAGCGATGCGGGTACTTCTAGATTATTATTGGCCGGGCAATGTCCGTGAGCTTGAAAACACCATTGAACATGCCGTTGTGCTGAGCAAAGGTCAACGGACCGAGGTTTCACATTTGCCTTCGATTCTGATCAGCGGTGATGCACTTTCCCCGGCTGCAGGACTTAAAAGATCCCGCAAGACCATTGAAGATAACGAGAAAAATCTCCTCATTGATATCCTGGAGGAGTGTAATTGGAACAAAAGCCAGGCAGCCTCGCGTCTGGGTATCAGCAGAAGCAGTTTGTATTCTAAACTAAAAAAATTTCAACTCTCCAAGCCCACCGGCGTTTAGCCGGATCGCCTCAAGGTCGATTCGACTATTACTTGCAACCCTTTAAAGCGCAAATCGGCAGATTACAAAACTATCGACAGTTATTTGAGGGGGCGGGGAGTTTTTCTC
>DNGT01000404.1 GCA_003486165.1 Desulfobacteraceae bacterium | reverse complement strand
AATAAAGTTATTAAGGAGATTCGTTTTGCAGCCATGGATCAGGAAGGGTATATAACCTCAGAAACTATGTGGGATTATGAAGATCCATTTCGGGTTGTGATCGTCTCAAATTGGCGAAGGATATCATATTGGAATAAATGGAAAAATAGCGATTTACGGAAATCCATCGACCAAAAGTTTAAAGAGTTCCTTAATGGCGAAACTGAATATGAGATATTTAGTCTGGGAGTTAATCCCCCATTAGAAAAGCAGAATAACACACCATAAAGACCGACACGGGAAGTGCGGGACGTACTTAATTTTTTAAGTTTATTTTCTTGTTCAGTGATAGCGGATGTGGAACAATTTATTCCACAGCAATGGATGAACGTAGCGTGAGCACCATCGCCAGCGATACAACCATTAAAGGGGAGATCGTAAAGAAATTTTATGATGACGATAAAATTAAATCTCTTGATTTTTCTACGGGATGTTATCGTGGGCACGTGTATCTTGTCGGAGAATATGATACGTCAGATCAAAAAAATCGTGCAATTAAAATTGCCAAGAGTGTTGAAGGTGTTCGCGGTGTAACATCTTTCTTAGAACCGGCAAATCCATAACCCAAGTGTCGTATCCGGAGAAAAATATTGAAAGAGACAAGTTCACCTTCAAACGGCCCGCTGGTTCAATCACGGCCCCCTCTTTGGGATTTCAAGCGACTGTTTCAACCTAAAACCGTGGCGGTCATCGGGGTATCCCTGAAACGAGAACGCCATCCGGCCAACGTTATTTTCAACAAAATTCATCTGCGCTATCCGGTGGATGTCTTTGCAGTCAACCCCGGCGGCGGCGATCTGTTCGGCCGGAAAGTATACACCAGTATCCGGAACCTGCCCAGGCCCGTGGACCTGGCGGTCATCGCAGTTCGGGCTGAATATACCCTGGACACCCTCAAGGACTGTATCGATGCCGGAGCCGGCGGGGCGGCAATCATTTCCGGGGGCTTTGCCGAAGTCGGACGCCTGGATTTGCAGGATCAGCTGGCTGATCTGGCCCGGCAGCACGGTTTTCCGTTTATCGGCCCCAATTGTCTGGGCATCTATGTTCCCGGCCGCATCGACACCTTTTTCATCCCCAGTGAACGCATGGTCCGGCCCGAGTCCGGCAAGGTGGCTCTGGTGAGCCAGAGTGGTGGAGTGCTGGTGGATCAGATGACCAAATTTGCCGAACAAGGGATCGGATTTTCCCTGGGGGTGAGCATCGGCAACAAGGCCCTTGTCCGGGAACTGGACCTCCTCGAGTATCTGGCCGCAGATCCGGATACCGGGGTGATCGCCTTTTACATCGAAGGGTTTGCCCGGGGCGAGGGTCGCGAGTTTGTGCAGGCCGCCCGCAAATGCTCGAAACCGGTGATCGTTTTGAAATCCGGCAAAACCGGCGAAGGCATGCGGGCCGTTTCGTCGCACACCGCCTCCATGGCCGGTGACTATGCAGTCTTTTCAGCGGCCCTGGCCCAGCACGGCATCGTCGAGGCGGTCAATGAATTCGAGCTGGTCTCTTTCTGCGAGGCCCTGAGCTGCTATGGGGAACCCATCGACGGCCGTGTGGGCATCATCAGCCCCAGCGGCGGGCACGGAGCCCTGGCGGTTGACATTTGCAGCCGGAACGGCCTGTCCATTCCGGCCTTCAATCAAGAGCAGCAGAATCGAATTCGTGCCGATCTGTCCTCCAGCGTGCAGCCCATTGCCTCTTTGAACAATCCCATTGATTTGACCGGCAGCGCCACAGACATTGACTTTATGGCCGCTACCGAACATCTGGCCCGGTCCCCGGAACTGGATGCCATTATTCTGCTGCTGCTGCCTTACACACCGGAAGTTACCTCTGATCTCAGCGCCCGTCTGAGCCGGGTCTGCCGGCGTCATAACAAACCCTTGATCGCCTACGTTCCTCATGTGGAACGCTACCGCATGCTCATCGAGGGATTTGAATTCAACGGAGTTCCGGTGTCCCCGTCGATTAAAGGGGCCGTGTTGATGGTCAAAGCCTTAAAAAGGAACAAGCCATGCTGAAAACCGAAATCAAGACCGTGCTGGAGGCGGCCCGCACCCGTGGCTGGGTGAGCGAACCGGATGCCAAACGATTGCTGTCTGCGGCGGGGCTGGAGGTGCCGCGTTTTGTAACTGTCACGGATCCCGACCAGATCGAACCGGTTGCCGCCGACCTGGGGTTTCCCATGGCCGCCAAGGTCGTTTCCAGTCGTATTGTCCACAAGTCGGATGTGGGCGGTGTGCGCACAGGCATCGAGACCATCCGGGAACTGACGGCCGTTTTTGAAAGCTTCAGCCGATTGGACGGCTTCGAGGCCATGCTCATGGAACCGATGGTTTCCGGCCTGGAGATGATTATCGGTGCTAAAATGGATGACCAGTTCGGGCCCGTGGTTCTGTTGGGCATGGGCGGAATCGGCGTGGAAATCTACCAGGACGTCAGTTTGCGCATGGCCCCTCTGGGAAACGCGGATGTGGACTCCATGATCAAGGGGCTTAAGGCCGCCCCCTTACTCTACGGGTACCGGGGTCGCCAGGCTGTCAATCGCGATGAATTGACCCGGACCCTGATCCGTTTTTCAGATTTCGTCATGGCCGCCGCCGATATGATCGAATCCATCGACCTCAACCCGGTCATGTGCTCCGGGGAAAAATGCATCGTGGCCGATGCCCGAATCATGCTGCCGCCAATGGATGGCCATACAGCAGCCTGATGCCATAGGGACTTTGTATAATATGACGACTAAAGATCTTGACGACAAACTGATGAACGTATTTCAGGACTGTCCGTACAAAGGTAAACGAAAAGAATGCACCTTTGCTGAGATACGGGATATGGAAATTCATGAAAGAATGGACTTCTTTGGAAAGATAGATGAAGATGAGAAAGTTGCTAAGTGGCAGAAACATTTGGAGTGTCTTACGAATGCCATAGCCAGATAAGAAATATATTTCAGACCATTTTTCATTGAGCATGAGTTTTAAAAACGGAAAACTGCCATGAAAATCATCACCATATTGGGAAGCCCGAGAGCAAAAGGAAACACGGCCAAAATACTCTCAATGTTTGAAGATAACGCCCGGAAAAACCATGAAATTGAACGCATCGACATCACCCGGTATACGGTGGGCGGCTGCCTTGGATGCTATAAGTGCAAGGAAATAAAGGATGAACCCGGCTGCGTTCAAAAGGATGATGCATTGACCATATTTGAGAAAATGATCCGGTCCGATGCCATTGTGTATGCGTCGCCGCTATACTGCTGGAGCTTCACTTCCCAAATAAAACCTCTGATCGACCGGCATTTTTGTCTGGTGTCCGATGCCGGCACCTCCAACCAAGACTCCCTGGTCAGCGGCAAACCAGCGGCGCTGCTGGTGACCTGCGCCGGCCCTATTGAGGGAAACTGTGACGCCATAAAGTTTATCTTTGCCGGCTTTTGCGACTATCTCGGGCTGGAGGCAATAGGCAATTTTATTCTGCCTTTCTGTACAACACCGGATGCCATTGGAGACGAAGGATCTGAACTGGCAGCAAATCTTGCCAAAGCGATCATCGGATAAGTCCGTAATCAGGGATTTCGTAAAGCGATCATTATTACCCTTTAGAGTCACCGATGCGACCTGAGAGATAGGGGTCACATCCTGATCAGTGATTCGCTGTTGGCAATGAAATAACGTTTTTTATTTGCTTGATTTTTTCATTCTATGTCTAATGTTTTTGATCAGTGATTATATTCGTCTATCCGGCGATGGGTCTTGACACCGGATTTAAGGAGATAGACAGCTAAGTGTAAAAATCTCAAACCAACATCAAATATTAACGTTTAACCCCTTAATTTTAAAGGAGGAAACTATGGCGACACGTAAAGCAACTGCCAGATGGAACGGCACGCTGAAAGAAGGCAACGGCGTAATGAAATATGGTGAAGTTGAAGGCCCTTTTACATTTGCATCGCGTTTTCAAGAGGGCAAAGGCACCAATCCTGAAGAGCTTGTTGGGGCTGCCCATTCCGGATGCTTTTCAATGTACCTTGCCGCTATCATGAGTGCGGATAATTTTAAACCTAAAAGGGTACAGACAACGGCTTCAGTTCATTTGGGAGAAGAAGACGGCCCGAAGATTACCAGTATTGACTTGGATTGTGAAGCAGAGGTGCCCGGCCTGGATGCTGATAAATTTGCTCAATATGCTCAAACAGCCAAGGAGAAATGCCCAATTTCAAGACTTTTTGCCGGTACAAAAATCAATCTTTCAGCGAAATTGATCGGATGATCCTTAGGTGCTCATTTTACACCGCTTCATTTTTTTGACCTCTCGTGGATGAACGACTCACTGATGATGGGCTTATATTTAACCTTCTTCTATGATTGAGGGTCGGATCACAACAACATGATAATGCATAAAACGCTAATAATACAGAAGCTTTAACACCATTTTTTCATGGGCAGTTGAATCTGTAATGTTGAATAAGTGTTATACGATGGGTTTTAGGAAATAAAATGTCAGTCGAAGATCGATTCAAAAAAAGATACAAAACAGGAGATACCCCCTGGGATATTGGCAAACCAGATTTTAATCTTATTGAAACTGTAGTTCAAAAAAGTATAAAGCGCTGTAAAGCGTTGGATATAGGTTGTGGTACCGGTGATAATTCCATATGGCTTGCTCAAAAACACTTTCAAGTCACCGGAACCGATATTTCTGAGATTGCCATAGAAAAGGCAAGAGAAAAAGCTTCAAAAAGCGATGTTAAATGTACATTTCTTGTGGTTGACTTTTTTAGAAACCAAATTGAAGGCGCGCCTTTTGGTTTTGTGTTTGATAGAGGCTGTTTTCACACTTGTGCTTCTGATAAAGAACGCAAAAGGTTTGCAAAAAATGTGGCTTCCAATTTAGAAAAAAATGGCTTGTGGATGAGTCTCATAGGTAGTGCCGATGAGCGGCGTCAAGGCCCCGGTCCACCTCAACGCACAGCAAGTGATATCGTTACTGCGGTGGAATCTTATTTTGAAATTCTTTTGCTCACCTCAAGTCATTTCGATTCAAATCGCCAAAATCCACCAAGGTGCTGGGTATGTTTGATGCAAAAACGAGAGGACGTAAGTGAAGCCCTCCGCCCAAACCTTTGATAAGAGAATATCAACAAAATATTGTTCATGGGTGAAACTTAGTCGAGCGTGAATGAAGGGACTTTTTATATCAGCGCAGGAAAGAAAACGTCATAGATTAATAGCTCCTCGACGATATTAATTATCTTGTGTTTTTTCCCTTGCGGAACCCTGACAATCACCCCGGGCTCAAGCGTGAAGATATCAACCTCCTTTTATAAATGTAATTTCTGTCTGAAAAAGGACAATTAATAGACAAAAAATTAGACAGCCTCTTATAAAAGCATAAGGGAGTAAATGTGAATGTGCAAGATGTTCAGCGAGACCTATTGCAAGCGGGATGGTCTAAAGACCAGATTCGGACAGACATTGAATTAAAAAATACGGCAAGCATTTTTAAAGACGGGAGACGGAATGATATTTATTGGAGGAAGCCATGTTAATTCCCCATTTGGTACAGCAGGGATATTTTAGGCCAAAACTTTCGAAGTGGATAGGTCAAGTTAAAGAACAGATTGAAGAGGGTTCCATAGTTCAAACGGATTTGCAAAAGACAGGTGGGTATCCGGGTGAAAATATTAAAATAATTGTCATGCAAGACGATATTAAGAATTTTTATGCAGACTGGGAACAAATACTTTGCGATTTTCCGGCAAGAATTAGGGCGTTGGCAACCGCACTTCAAGATAATTTGATGTGGGGCACCTACCTTGTCTCTCATCATGAAGGCATTATAAAATTTAGAAAGGTCAAATAAAGACCCTTCGCAAACATGTAATCAATACACTCCTTCTTTCTATCAATACACCCCATCTAAAGATACCATTTTTAGGCAAATAACTATTTGGAATATCTGACAATACAACGCAAACAATGCGATTGTTTCTGTAGAAAACCTTGCGTTATATCATGCAGATGAAGAGGTAAAGTCTTACCGATCTTATGAGTTTCTTTTCGGTATGATTTAATTCCAGGCAGTTCGGCCGGAAGGAGATGGGGAGACTATTCCGAATTACAAGACCTTTAAAGTCTCCATCTGACACTCCCTGTTAAATTGAATTGCTATACCATGAGAGGTTGAACGGACCAAACGTCCTATACAACCTTTCAATCTTTTCAAGTGCTTAAGCGTTTGATTGTTGTTGCCATGGGAGGTCAAATACAGAATAAACTTTGTACCTTCTGGAAAAGATGTTGGTGTAGGAATGAATGTTCCGGAAGCAGAGATATCTTTGGTTACAAGATCTAAAACTTTTTTTCCGTTTGTAGTCAAGGTTTCCAGTCTTACAGGGAGTGGAAAAGAAATTCTTCCATATTGACGTCTCTCTTTCATTATCGACACCTTTCTTTGCTAATGAATATCCATTTAAAATTATGGGACCGAGAGGAATCAGATTTTAGAATCTGAACATCTATACATTGTGACACTTGGCTTGTCAATAAATATAATAATGTCAACAAGATATATTACGTTGTGGTATTTATTTGAGAGATAGGTTTGATTTTAGGTATTATATCGGAGACTTCAAAAAAATTGTATACCAGGGACTTTACCGGGAAGGAAGGGGCAATCATTAAAAATTTAGACCCCGGGGGTCCTAAGACCCTAAGGGCCATGGACCGGGGGTACCGGGTAAGTTATTTGATGACTTCCTTAGGCATTCACTCTCTGAGTATTTGTTGGTGGACGGTGATACTTTGACAGTGCTAAAAAATAGGACTTACTTGACCTGACACCTGCTGAATGTGATATCTGTAATGGAAAGCGAGATGCTTGAGCCTGTGCTTTTGGTAAGATATCCCTTCCTCACCCCATTTCATTCTATTCAAAATTCACTCCTTGAGATAATACATATATCGCTTGATTAATATATTACAATGTAGTAGTGATGGATTATTGTTTAATTTTTTAAGATAGGCATTGTAATCCAATATGGACGATAAAGAATTCAACAAATTTCGTGATAAGATAGCCGAACATTTAGGTGTATCTTTGAAAGCTTTTTACAGCTATGAACAAAATTGGCAAAACATACCAGCACATGTGGAACGGCAGCTGTTGTTTTTGCTGTCCAGAATGTTTGAAAATTCTAAAGACAGAGAGCCGTGCTGGGTTATAAAAAAATGCCCCACTGCGACCAAGAAACAATGTCCGGCCTGGAAATTTCAGGCTGGACAATTATGCTGGTTTATTTACGGAACCATTTGCTGTGGTTACGCATACAAGGACTGGAAGCAGAAAATGGAATTTTGTAGGTCTTGTGAAGTTTTGAAATCCTTTCTCTAACCTCAAAAAAATTCTTATCCTAAACCCTGAAGAATCGGTTCGAAATCATCAAATCAGAACTTGTGAGTACTGCTATTAAAGCGTAAATATTAGGGGTCGAAAATTTTTGTTCTATCGTTTTACACAAGGGGAAACTCATTTCACAGGGTTTGCCTTTTTGCTTTTTTATGGATTTTACGATATATGTAATTGGTATAAAATGATTTTAGGTTTTTGGTTTGGCAAGTTATCTGAAAGTTATCTGCATTTCATTGTTCGGTTTACGCGTCCATAATCGTATATGTTTTGCACATATTTTTAGGACACATAATATTAATTATGTCAGGGGTCGGGGAGTTTTTCTA
>DNGT01000401.1 GCA_003486165.1 Desulfobacteraceae bacterium | reverse complement strand
TGAGAAAAACTCTATGGTCTGGTACTTTTTCACCGAAGCCTGCCGTCACTGCCTGAAACCGCCGTGTAAAAAGAAAGCGGATCAGATCCTAAAGGACGCGATCATCGTCAAAGACTACGGTGCTGTCCTATATACCGAAAAAACCAAAGATCTGGAAAAAAGCTTCAAGGCCATCAAACAAGCCTGTCCGTGGAGTATTCCCACGTGGAGCAAAGAGGAAGACCAGATTGTCAAGTGCAATATGTGCTACGATCGCGTAGAGGCCGGGCTTCCGACGGCTTGCTCCAAAGCCTGNNCCCACCGGGGCACTCAACTTTGGTGAAGAGGCGGATATGAAAAAACTTGCCAACGAACGCTTGAAAGAGGCCAAGAAAAAATTCGGAGGTAAGGGTGAAATTCTAGACATCGAGGACGTTCGGGCGTTATATTTGATAATAGACGAACAGAACAAATATCGTCCGGTGGCATAATTAACCGGGGGCTTCGTTAATTCGAAGCCCCCGGCTTTTTAAAGTGACGTATACGCAAACCTTTTTGATTATGATCAATTAAGGGTATATGTGTGTTCACACACATTTTATTTACGATCAACAGGTAGGGAACCATCCATGATACACTCCTCGGAAGACATCAACGCCAAGGTTAAAGCGATTGCAGCGCGCAACCCGGTCTATGCCGAAATCTCTCAATGGGTGGGAGACCTTTTATCTACGACTGTTGAGGCTTCAAAGAACTTTCGTCCCTCAGACCTAAAACTTAACTTTGATCCTTTACCGAAGGCATGGCACCAGGGAAAATCACTTTTAAATCCAGAGGAATTGTCTCTGGACTGGAAGAATGCCAAGGAATTGTTTAAACAACTGGTGGATCAGATAAAGACCACAGAAGATGGCCAAAAGCAGGTTCAAGGACTGCTTCAGGCATTGGCTAAAGGTCATGACGACATCCAAACATTGATGAAAGCAGTTCTGACTTCTGACTTAAAAGCGATTCAAACGACAGCCAAGGAATTGAAGATAGACTCTCCGATACTGACGCTTCTCATCCGTTTATCATTAAGGCCCGCGCTGTTAGAGACAGCCCGGGCTGTACAAAACCGGATGGATTTAGGCCAGTGGCATTACGGCCACTGCCCGGTGTGCGGGTCGGCACCCAGGCTGGCGGATCTTTCCGGTGAGGGCGGGCAGAGAACATTACACTGTTCATTGTGTGAAACCGCTTGGCCCTACATTCGCCTTCGCTGCCCGTTTTGTGAAAATGACAATAGAGAAGAGTTGAGTTATTTACGTGCGGAAAATGAGGAAGGCCTCCGCGTGGATCTGTGTGGCCGCTGTAACAATTATCTTAAAACCATGGATTTAAGAGAAATCCCAGGGCCGATTATCCTACCGTTGGACGATGTGGCCACATGGCACTTGGACATCATTGCCGGCAAATATCTGGAAGATAAAGGTAGTGCTTTGTCTTGAGCCATTCAGGGTTCATGAAGAAATAACTTTTCAATTTAATATTCGATAACAGGCAAGGATAACAATTATGACGAAGGGAAAATCGTTACTCATAGGGGCTGGAATCTCTGTTGCGATTATCATCTTGTTAATCGGCTTTGTCGGCGCTTTTAATGTTATAGCACTGTCAAAAACCCCTGTTGATACTCAGCCGATTGAGTTTAGGCCGGATATCGTCACTTTTGATAATATGGAGGCTTTTGGAAAACTTGAAAAGACAAAAGCGGTATTTTTGCATGACCAACATACCGACGCCTTGGAAAAGAAAAATAAAGACTGTTTGGCCTGCCATAAGACTGAAAACGGACGCATGTCTCCTAAATTTATGCGGCTTAATGATGTCAGCCGAGAAGAATTAACCAAAATTTACTGTGACAACTGCACAAAATGCCATACTGAAATGATCGCGGCCGGAGAAAAGGCAGGTCCTGTTAAATGTGATGACTGTCACAAAGAAAAACCCTTGATCAAATCGTCAAGGGTTCCTATGGGTTTTGACAAATCTCTCCATTTTCGACATTACCGTGCCCAGGAGAACAAATGTGATAGGTGCCACCACGAATATGACAAGAAAAGCCAGAAGCTGTTCTATGCCGAAGGGAAAGAAGGCACCTGCCGGTACTGCCACAAAGAACAAACGGAAAGTGATGGTGCGGAAAAAGTGATCTCCATGCGGTTTGCCTCCCATCTTGCCTGTATCGATTGTCATCAAAAGACGCAAGCGAAACAAATGGATGCGGGCCCTCTTCGGTGTGCCGGATGCCATGATGCCCAGGAACAACTGAAAATTGAAAAGGTGAAAAATGTCCCGCGGCTGAAGAGGGGACAACCGGATAATGTCATCATCAAAACCGGAGACCCAAAGGGGCGTATCGCCAGGATGAATCAGGTTCCTTTCAGCCATAAGAGCCACGAAGAATACAACGACACCTGCCGTGTATGTCACCTTGCGAGCCTGGAGTCGTGTGCAACTTGCCATCCGCTGGTCGGTTCAAATAAAGTTTCAAAAAACGGCAGGGACATTACGCTTGAAACCGCTTTTCATAAACGCGGACATCAAAGCAGCTGTACCGGGTGCCATGAATCCAAACAACAGGACAAAAGCTGTGCCGGGTGCCATGCATTCATAACCAAAACTCGTCAGCAGGAATCCACCGCGTGCCTGAGGTGTCACATGGTCCCGTTGCCGGAGAAAACCGGTGAGTTATCGACATCAAGAGCAGCCAAAATGGCCCGCCTGATGCCTCAGTTGTGGAAGGAAACATTTGCACCTATATATAAGATAGATGTCCCGAAAACCGTTGTTATCAAAGACCTGATGGATCAATATGAGGCCGTGGAGTATCCGCATCGAAAAGTATTTAATTCGATGGTCAAACAATTGGAGAACAGCAAATTGGCCCAATATTTTCATTATGATGAGACCACGTTATGCCTTGGATGCCATCATAATACCCCCGCGGGCGACAAACCGCCAAGATGTGGTAACTGCCATGACAAACCGTTTAATGAAAATAATCTTTTCCGCCCAGGGATAATGGGTTCTTTTCACCAGCAGTGTATGGGATGTCATCAGGAAATGGGTATTGAAAAATTTACCGGATGTACATCTTGCCATAAAGAAAGGAAAAAACCATCGTAGTATTAACCCGACTTCAGATGGACTCGACACCTTCGAGATCCTCTGAGTGAACACCAACAGCTTCTTGCGGTAGATATTTTTGAGGTACTATACATGTCCATATCCAGAAGAAAGTTTTTAGGGTGGGTCGGTGCAGCAGGCTTGAGCACCACCATCGGCAAATCAGCCGCTGCTGCAACCGCCAAACACTTTACCGGTTATCCCAATAGTTTTGCAATACTGCATGACATAACGCTGTGCGTGGGATGCCGCAGCTGTGAAGCAGCTTGTAATAAAGTGAATGAGCTGCCCCAGCCGGACAAACCGTTCACGGACCTTTCCGTGCTGGAAACCAAGCGCAGAACCACCACATCGGCGTTTACGGTTGTGAACAAATATGACAAATCAAAAGGTTCCCAAAGCCCTGTATTTTACAAAAAACAGTGCAATCACTGCCTGGAACCGGCATGTTCGTCCGCATGTTTTGTAAGGGCGTTTACAAAGACAAAGACAGGTGCTGTGACGTATGATTCTTCCGTATGTGTGGGATGCCGATATTGTATGATCGCCTGCCCCTTTGAAATCCCCACATATGAATACGACCAGGCCCTGACACCCCGGATTCGAAAATGCACCATGTGTTATCCAAGGGTGATTGAAGGCCTGCTGCCCGGATGTGTCGAGGCCTGCCCCATGGAAGCCCTGAGTTTCGGAAAACGTGAAGACATGATTACCATCGCACGGGAACGGTTTCGAAAACATCCGGATCGTTATGTGGATCATATATACGGCGAACATGAAATGGGCGGAACCAGCTGGCTGTATGTTTCCGGAACCCCGTTTAAAGAACTGGAGATGCGTGAAGATCTGGGCATTACCCCCGCGCCGCAATTGACCGCAGGCGCGCTTAGCTCGGTGCCCATGATCGTTGGGTTATGGCCGGTTCTTCTCGCCGGTATNNCTTAGGCGTGGGTGTTTATATCACTTATCTACGATTTACAGGGGGATTGGCTGCCGTCACGAATCTTTCCGATTACAACCCCTGGGGAATTTGGATAAGCTTTGACCTCCTTTGCGGTGTTGCCTTGGCAGCCGGAGGATATGTCACATCTTCAGCAGTCTACCTTTTTGGAATGAAAAAATACCATTCTGCAGTTCGGCCGGCCATCCTCACCGGCTTTTTAGGATACGCGCTGGTGTTTCTTGCCATTAATTATGATGTGGGCCGACCATGGCGTCTCCCATACCCCTTGGTCGTCCAGCAAGGAACCACATCCGTTCTCTTTGAAGTGGGTCTTTGCGTGGCCACATACCTAACGGTCCTTTTTATCGAGTTCTCTCCTGCGGCAATGGAATGGCTGGGATTAAAAAGAGCCCGAAGTCTTGTGGTTAAGCTGACCATTCTCCTCACCATATTCGGTGTTGTACTCTCCACCATGCATCAGTCTTCTCTGGGCGCTCTATTTTTGATCGCACCGTCAAAACTGCACCCATTGTGGTATTCACCATATATACCCATTTACTTTTTTGTCACCAGCATCATCGCAGGTCTTTCCATGGTTATTTTTGAAAGCACCCTTTCCCACCGCTTTTTTGCTTACAAAATGGATGGGACTCACCTCCAAGAAGCAAACGGTGTCACCTTAGGATTTGGCAAAGCCGCATCATATGTTCTGGCGGGATATTTCGCCATCAAGGTTCTGGGTATATCCGCTGAAAATCAATGGCATTATCTTTCAACCGGATATGGGACCTGGTATCTCGTGGAACTTTTAGGTTTTGTAGCGCTGCCAAGCATTCTGTATGCAATCGGTGTTCGGACAAAAAGCCTGAACCTGATAAAATTCACATCCGTTTTGGCGGTACTGGGGGTTATCCTTAACAGATTCAATGTCTGCCTTGTTGCTTTTAATTGGCATCTTCCATCCAGTGAACGATATTTTCCACACTGGATGGAAATCGGACTATCCGTCTTTATCGTTATGATTGGGTTACTGCTTTACCGGTTTATCGTAACCAGAATGCCCATTTTATATGAACATCCGGATTACAAGGATACGCATTAGGAAAGGCTTTGATTATGGACCACGTTTTTTATACGCTCCAAGATTTTATGACATACACGGAATCTGTTACGTATTTGCTGGTAATCGCGACGCTGGTTGGGATGACACTTTTCTGGCTATTTCTGACCGGTGGTAAACATAAAGATTAGAACCCGTTTCAAAACCTTCCATTCATCAGACGCTTTGCGGTTGAAGACAGAATGTGAGAAGGTAAGCGAGTAAGAAAAAACTAACCTTCTGATCTTCTTACCTTCCTATCTTCTGATCTTTGGCCTCAAACCTTAAACGAAGTGCTTCTCAAACCTACCGCCGCTGAAAGCGACTCTCTAACCTAATGCCGGCTGACCCGAAGGATTTATGATTCCTGCGGATAGGCGAAAATTTGATGGCCTCCTAAAGAAGGTTGACAATTCCAGCGTCTCCTCGTATCAATGCCGATAAATACTAAATTTGATGAACTGGTTAAACGTCTATATTCTTTGTAAGAGGAGTCTTTTTTATGCGAATTCTCACCCGGCCGGACTTTGACGGCGTTGTTTGCGCTGTGCTGCTTTATGAAGCGGAAGACATAACAGAACCGGTGAAATGGGTCGAGCCCAATGACATGCAAAGGGGACTGGTGGACGTTCGACACGGGGACATCATCGCAAACCTTCCGTATAATGATCGTTGTACGCTCTGGTTTGACCATCACCATACCAACAAAATCGACAAATCGTTTGAAGGTGCGTTCAAGCTTGCCCCTTCAGCAGCCGGCGTTATTTTTGAATATTACAAGGATAAATTTAAGGCCGATTACAGTCAATTAATTACAGAAACCGATAAAATCGATTCTGCGGATTTATCTATGGATGAAGTCCTTTATCCCGAAAAGTACGGTGTTGTACTGCTCTCCATGACGGTGTTGGGGCGTGACGAATATGACGAACAATATTGGAACAGGCTTGTTCATCTGCTCAGAAAATCTAGAATCGATCAGGTCCTCAAAGATCCAGAAGTCAAAGCAAGATGTGATGCAGTTGTTGAAAAGAATAAACTCTATAAAGACATTTTAAAAAAACATACTGTCCTCAACGGTCACGTATCAATTACGGATTTTCGTGCATTCGACAAAATGCCCACCGGCAATCGTTTTTTGGTCTACTCACTGTTTCCCGAAGCGGTGGTGAGTGTTAAAATTCGCTATGATACTAAAGATAAAAAAAGGCTTGCCGTGAGCGTGGGTCACAGCATCTTTAATCGAAACTGCAGGGTGAATGTCGGTGTGATGCTTTCGGCGTTTGAAGGGGGTGGGCACCGGGCTGCAGCGTCATGCAGGTTCGCTGCCGACAAGGCGAATGATTATATCCCAAAAATTATCGATATCTTATTAAAGAATGACGACAATGAGGGTTGACCAACAATTTTTAATTTTATGTAAATCATTAACACGTTAGCCTTTTGAAAATATTACCGCACTGAAAGAACTCGTGAATAAGGGCTCGTAATGAAAGAGCCTTCCTGAGATATTAAATAAGGGTCCTTGTTTTAACAGGAGGTTTTTCCATAACGTTAGATCGTATAGGGTTCTTTAAAAACGATCCCTAATTCTCTCAGACAGCTTCCAGCCAAATATTTAATAACACCTGAAGCTCCTTTGAGCCAGATTTTTAAGGTGTGCAGGTGTTTTCCACGAAAAGGGTTCTTTTTGGCAGGGGAGTATGGCATTGTTCGTAAACACGGGGTCTGACTCCAGATTGTAGCGAGAGGAAGCAACCGCCTTGGTCCACAACGCGGTATGTGGAATCGGCGTGTAATAGGCCAGGACAGGTGTTACGTTGTTTTGCCGAACGATCTCGATTGAATTCTCGATGGACGCCATGTCTTGTCCGGGCAGACCTGCCAGCAGATAAGCGCCGATCTTGTTCTGATGAAACCCCGCCGCCTTCAGACAAGCCACCGCCCGTTTAAATTCTTCGTACGTTACCTTTTTGTCCAATTCTTGTCTTGCATCAAACGCTGCTGTTTCGAGCCCGAGGCGGAGTGTTTCGAAACCCGCCCGAAACATCAATTGGGCGGTTTGCCTTGAAATCCCTCGGATATGAACTGCATTGGGTGTATGAAAGCGGATGTTGAGACCTGAATTGATGATCCCTTCGAATATGAGGGTGGCATGCTTTTCTGCATCCACTAAAAGTGCGTCATCGTAGAACACAAAATCTTCTACGCAAAATCTTTCATGCCAGTATTTGATCTCTTCTACCACGGATTCCGGACTTCGCACCATTCTTTCTGGATTTAAAAAATGTGACGCACAATATTTACACGAAAAGGGACACCCCTTGGAGGTCAGCAGCGGCACGTAGGGTATCTTTCTTTGAAGATCAAAGGCAGGATAAGGATAAGCGTCAAGATCCGAAGGATTACATTTCAGAGAAACCGAATAACCGGTATGCTCGCCGACCCTCTCGAGAATATATTCCTCACCGGCTCCTGTTTCGATCCGGTCGGCGCCTGAATGACTCTGGGCATGCTCCCGGCAGAGAGTGGCGTATATCCCCCCCAATACAATGGTCACATCCGGAAAAACCTCTCTGACCACTGCGATGGTCTCTTGTACCCCCGGGTACCAATACGTCATCATAGACGTCATGAGCACAAGATCAGGCGGTTCAATGGAACGAAGATCTTTTTTGAACCATGTTTTCCGAATTCCATATCTTGAAAAATTACGGGGTATATCCTCCAACCCATCAGGCTTGGGGATTCGCTTTTTAAGATACGGTCCCCTGCCGAATCGGGCATACGGGTCGGTTGGAGGTGCCTGGGGATGAAAACGGTCCAGGCAATCCATGTAGGTGACCCTAAGTCCATGATACCGAAGTATTGATGCCAACGCAAGAAGCCCTATAGGTTTGGCCCAGAAGTCATACGCAGCGAAATCATGTATCCAGGGATTGACCAGAAGAATATGGGGGGTGTCGGATTTCACTACAAATATAGATCCTGGATCTTGCACGAGTAGAAGGCTTTCATATGCAAGGCACTTAAGGGCGAAGCCATAGTGAACTATTGCGAGCCTTTAATAACGCAGCAGATGAAAGCCTCCGGCTCGCCCCTTGGGTGAAAATTGATGAGATAAAAAATATCATCCTTCTCCCTACCCGCCTCTCAAAAGTAAAAGGGTATACTATTGGAGTAAAATGTTTTGTCAAATAACATTGATAAAAATCGGTTAAACAAGGTATTTTAAAGGTTCTCATCAATCTTCATGCAAGATTCAGGTGATTAATCGTAATCGTCTGTTGGAAAATATTCCATGGACGTCTTTTTAAGTTCTTCGCGGCTGAAAAGAAGGGTGTAATTGTCGATGGATGTTTCTGCTGAAATATTGCGGGCAATTTCCCGGCAGGAGGCTTCATCTTTTGCATGGATCATGGTGTACAGATTGTACGGCCAATCGTCTTCTGGATTTCTCCGGTAGCAATGGGAGACCGCACGAAAAGCAGCCATCTTTTCGCCCACCGTATCGATATCGTTTTCATCAACCTGCCATGCCACCATGGCATTGGCTTCATATCCGGATTTTTGATGGCGCAATGTAGCGCCAAACCGCCGGATAACTCCATTGTCACACAGCTTTTGCAGGGTTTCAAGAAGCACTTTTTCCGAGATTCCCAGTTGCTCGGCAATTTTCAAATACGGCCGCTCGGTAATCGGGATATCCCCTTGAATTGAAGCGATGATTCTTTTATCCAATTCGGTCAACATGAAGTGATTTAAGGGGTTGGGACAGAAAAAGTCAAGGTTTTTTCTTTTCAGGAAACAGCTTAAGTATCTCTTTTTCAGAGGCCCCGCAAATGCCTCGTTCAGTGATAAAACCGGTCACCAGTCTGGCCGGTGTCACATCAAAAGCAAAATTTGC
>DNGT01000191.1 GCA_003486165.1 Desulfobacteraceae bacterium | reverse complement strand
ACGACCATCTGCACTGTGTTGATCCATGTGGAAAAACATAGCAATCCAAACATACTTAAAATTGCAAAAGTAATTATTAAAATCACTTTTTCTTTATAGGAATGAATCATTTTTCCACCTCCTTTCTAAACACTGAAAATGACAGGCCCTTCATATAAAATCAAGACATATACAATATGAAGGTTTTCTCCATTGTGATAACTCATTTAAAATAATATTCAGCAACTATTATGCCAANNCAGGAGGGATAAATTGACAGGAAAAATAGATGTGTCTGACTCAAGATACCTAGCAAGAAGACCAAATACTACTGAACCTTGATACATTGACCAAGCGCTCCCTCGGCTGCCTCTTCTTTTGTTTTGCAATCAATACAATGCGTCGTAACCGGTCTGACTTTGAGACGAGCAAGCGAAATATCTTCATCGCACTTTTCACAAATCGTGTATGTATTGTCTTCGATGCGGGCAAGGGCTTCTTCAATCATTTTGATAAGTTTGTTTTCTCTATCCCTGATACGAAGCATAAAATTTCGGTCTGTCTCAAGGGAAGTACGGTCGGTCGCGTCTGGAAGGTTTTCTTTGGGTGCTGTCATTCCTGAAACCTCGCTATCTGCGCGGTTTTGGGTATCAAATTAATGCAGAAGGTTGATAGTCTTGGGGTTGATGATTTCGTATCAAAACCTTGGCATTTTGAGTCTTCATTTTTTTGCAGAGTCCAGGCAGAATTCCAAAATTAACGTATATAATTCAAATCATATTTTTTTACTGTCCTTGTGCTGTGCTTCACCTTATTTTCTACGACTTGATCAACGGCTATTTCGCCTCGTCATTTACTCTGCGTTTCCAATAGACCATCACGCCATCTTTGCCGAACGAAATTTGGACGAGTTCCCAACCCTCCCTCCCCTGGTTGTTCAGAATAGTAGTCAAGATTCTTGTCTGGTCTTTCGAGACTTCATCAATACCACATTGACCGGACTTAGAACAAAAGAAGATGATCTTATCAAAAGTATCAGCCGAATGCGTGGTAATCTTGTATTCAAAACTTTTCATACGGCCTCCTTCTCATATTTTTAAGATGAACCTTAGTCCCTTTTTATGGTCTGCCCTCGAGGGACCTGACAGGGTATACCAAAACATTTTATATACTATTGTAAAAACAATTAAATCAGTACTTTAAAATCCGAAACCGTTATCGGGAGATCTGCGGCATTCTAAACTTTTCCAACGTTAGGGTTCATTGCTCTATAAGGACATTTGCAACGGCCAGAAACAGATCTGAATCCCGCAGAACGCCCACCAGTTTGTCCCTTCGTACACGGGCAAGACTGTAATCTTGTTCCGGTAGATCATTTTAAGCGCATCCAGAAAGCCGGCGTCTGTGTCAATGGTCCCTCTTATTTAAGCATAACGTCTCTAACATGGTTTTGATCGTTCTGTCTAACTCTGGATCTGAACCCATGCTTTGCATGATCCATGTCATGTGCATCAGCTTCTGCAAAAGCGATTGAGACATTCAGTGCACGCAGTTTTCCGCTGATCCTTCCTGTAATTTCAGGCATCAGTACTTTCAAGATGCTTTTAAAATCGAGAATACCCACAAGTTTATCCTTAGCATCCAGCACAAGGCTTGTTCTGTGTNNGCTTATCGGCAGTTGTTACTGCATAATCATCAATGGAAACCATCATGTCTTTGACTTTCAACTGGAGGGGCATAACATTTTCTCCTAATACATTTTTTAGTAGTGATCCCAGATCCGCAAAGATGCAATGTATGTTGGATTATTAATTCACATCGGTAATCTTTAAACCGCTTCTTTCAAGATCCTTCACGATTCCTTCAACCTCAGAGGATAGGACCCTCAACACAATGATCCAATCCCCCTTCTTTTTCCTTGGAATAGTTACGATACTCAACAGAGGGGTTGCGTGATCGTCCAGTACACCAATGATTTCTTTTAGTTCACCCAATTTGCTACCCAGGCCCTTTACTGTAATCCGAGCCCCCTCACTTTCCAGTCCCAGAACCTCAGAGAGCACGCCAGCGATATCATGCTCAGTTATAATTCCTAACAGCTTTCCATACTCCACTACCGGGAAGGTAGATATCCCGTGTTTTTTACCCAGCCACATGGCCGCTTCAACGGGGTCATCTGGATGAATTGTTATGGGATCTTTGACCATAATATCGTCCACCGTCATTTTTGACAGAAGATAATTGAGCTCAAATACACTAAGACTTGTCGCTGATGACGGGGAAGCTTCCAAGAGCATATGTTTGGTCACAAGACCGATAAGTTTACCTTTGGTCATTACTGGCAACCGATTGATGTTCCACTTCCACATAATTTTTTGGGCTTCCATAATGGACGTCTTTGTCTCTATGCTGACAACATCTGTCTTCATAAAATCTCTTACCTTCATAATACCCCCGTTTGTTCTGAAAAAAATAATTTAGCTGTCTTGATAAAACCAACTCGAGCATCTTTCTCTTATCTATTAGCTTCTCATCTACATGGCCAACAGGGTAGTTTTTATCAGCTTATGCGATGATGTATTGCTTAAATATAATACCACAATGTGGCATTTCAATCTTTTTGTGAAAAACAAGCGACTTGATATTGAACCTATAAGTGTTCGATCTGCAATTGCGAAGTTTGCGTATTGGATTGAAGTTTCCTGTGGCCTTTTAAATAATCGGATTGTTGTATGGGAAGGACATTTATGGGTAAAAAAATGAGCTTTTGTCGTTGTGGAAATTCTTAACCTAAATCAAACTTGTGTGCAGAGATCGCAAGTATCATTTTTGAAAATCACGATCCTGTTTGTCTGGTATGTTATATAATGGAATTATCTGCTGTAATATTATCGCTTTATACCTCTCCAATGCGGAGTCTTTTTTCCATACTCCTTCTTTATTAAATAACCGTGATCAATAGCCCAATTGTGTGCAGCATGATATAGTTGTTGGTTTCCTGAATTTAAAAAATATTTGGCAACCATAGTATCTGATGATAACCATAGGATCTTTATTAAGAATGGCTCACTCCTTGGAATTCCCAATCCTATAAACCTCTCAGCAATTCTCAATGCATTTTCTTTGGCGAGTAACGCGCTAGCGGTAAGGTGTATTGCGTCTTCCCCATGTATAACGATTGCCTGAACAACTACGTCCATAAATTTTTCTAAAAGTAATTTTTGTAGCACAGGTATGGCTTGGGGCAATCCTGTTCCTCCGAGACTCTCTATAGCCGTTTTATTTATATGTTCATGATTTGAACCAATGTTTTGAATAAGGAAATCTATTGCTGGTTCATCGGCGACTTCTGCCAATGCTATTAATATATGCATTCGAATCAGATAGTTTTTTGTTTCCTTAAAATAACCAATTAATATTGAAGAATCATTCTCGATAGCACCAAGCATTCTTCCTACCGCAGAATGAAGAGATAGGTTAGTGTATAAATAATCGGAAATTTCCTTAAGAATATGGTCACTACCCTTTTTTCTGACAATTTTTAATAACGATATAGTTTCTAAAATTTCGTGCCGTGTCAGATTGCTCAGGTTTTCGATGAGATGACGTATCAAATTTACTATTATTAGTTCCCATCCATGACTGCATAGAGAAACCATTATTTTGGCTGCCGAGATTACTTTATCGAATGATTCTTCAGAATCATTTATAATACCAGTGAGAAGTTTACGCCAAGACTGTTCAATATTTAAAGACACATTACTTTCTATGCATGTTTGAATTAACATATTACATACAGTTTTCTTTTTATTAGTCATCAGGCTTAAAAGTGCATCCACATTATTGTTGCGAATATCTCTTCTAATATGAAAGGCTTTGTACTTATATCGTAACTTATCCATGTATTAAATAGCCCCGTAATTTAAGGATACATGACATTAGATATTATAATGAATCCAACTTTAGCTCCGAAGAGAGCTGTTTTTTGCAAGATTGCAAAAAAAGAACCTTATCATAAGAAGTCTGCCGTTAAGATATCCTAAAATACAATATTTATGAAATTATGTCGAGTTCTGACCTATAGCAAAAAGTGCAAGTTTGATTTAATTATTTCAAATAAAAATAAAAGTNNTTCTCGCCTTTTAAAGTCTAAAAAAACATTGCCAATCGAGCCAAGCTCAAGGATCTTTTTTTGTGCTGCATTTTTATATCGAACTCATTGATTTTATAAAGGATTGTTCTATAACTGATTTTTAATATTTCACTTGCCTTTCTACGGTTCCAATCTGTTGAGTCAAGAACGATTGAGATGATTTCTTTTTCTACCCCCTCAGTGGCTTTTTTTGTGATATTTTTGAGTGAAAACGATGGGTCATCCAATGGATACTCGACTTTAAAGTCTAAAAAGGAATCAACTATCGAGTTCTCCTGAAGGATCTTATCTTCTGATCTTGATTTAGTGATAGATCGATTCTTTTTATGAAGATCATCAATAATTTCTTCCCAATTACCATAAACTCTAAACCTACTTATAATATTCTGAAGTTCTCTTACATTCCCGGGCCAGCAGTATGCTTTCAACTTTTCCATAGTTTCAGAACGGGGTTTTGTAATCTTCTTTTCGGCGAATTCAGAAGAATATTCTTCTATATAAAAGTCAAATAATGGTGGTATGTCTTCGGTCCTTTTGCGAAGAGGGGGAATATGTATTTTAATTATGTTGAAGCGATAGTATAGATCTTCTCTGAATAACCCTTCTTTTACTTTCTTCTCAAGATCTTGATTTGTAGCCGCTAGAACCCATGCATTTGACCTTGACTCTTTTTCTGAGCCAAGTGGCGAAAACTCTCCACTTTGAAGAACGTGAAGAAGCTTGGATTGAAGAGAAGGGGACATATCCCCGATTTCGTCTAAAAATATAGTTCCTTGATTAGCCAATTCAAATTTCCCACGCTTATCTCGAACAGCACCAGTAAAAGCGCCCCGTTTAAATCCGAAGAGTTCACTTTCAAGTAATTGCTCCGGCAAGGCCGCACAATTAACCTTTATGAAAGGTTTGCCTTTTCTTTGAGATTCAAGGTAAAGGTTTTGAGCAACAACTTCTTTACCAACACCGCTTTCCCCGGTGATGAGGACGTTTAGATCTGTGTCCGCAATATGTTTGATCAGTTCCCTTATTCTTTCGATGCTATCGCTTATTCCAATTAATGGAGTCTCCATGATTTCTTGATCCTTATTATTTTCTGATACTTTATATTCTAATACCAAGAGTATTTATCGATTTTTTCCGTTCTTCACGTCACGCGATTTTCAGTCCTTGAATTGCTATAGGGATGTATGTTGGATTTTCTGCCAAGTTACGCCTTACTATCATAATAATTATTGTCCAATCTTTCTTAAGTTCTTCTATTCCATTTAACTTTTATTTTTTGAAAAGATCTAATAGAATAATTTTTAATCACATCTTAAAGTCGATTTAAAGGCTTATCAAAAGCTTCTGTCCTGGATAAATGACACACGCTTCGTTCAGCTTGTTCAGAAGTCGTATTTTATCAATCGGTAAGTCATATAGGCGACAGATGTTGTAAAGTGTTTCGCCGGATTTGACTGTGTGATATCGTTTTTTTGCAATTTTGGGTGGAACTTTTGAAGGTATAGAATTTGCAATTTTTGGAGGGGTTTTATCAGTAATCTTTTTCGGTAAAGAAAGCTGTTCCTTTATAAGGTGATCAGTTTTTGACAAAGATACTTCAAGTTTGTCGAGGCGATTTTTGAATTGATCAAAAGACTTGGTCTGTTCCCATATTTGGGTAAGCCTGTATTCTATTGCCTCTAATTTGACAGTCCTATCTTCAAGCTGTTTTATCCGATCTTTTGAGCCTATGATAATTCCCATAGTTGCTCGCAAAAGAAGAATCAACAGGATTATCAGAGATGTAAAACCTATCTTGCTAAACCATGAAAGTCGGATTTCATCAATCATACCTTCACCTTTAGAAAGTTTAATAAATTTCTCAATGTTTGATGTCAAGTAAAATTATATATAAATTAATATAATTCTATCGAATTAGAATATCTTGTGGTATATTAAATTAAATTGCTATATATTGTATGGCTTAAAATTAAAAAACTTAATAAAATCGAGCTATTTAGTTGCAATGCCTGTTTAAGTACCGTTAACGGAAATTTAGCCTCTTTTTTCTATTTTAGTAAACAGCGACCGAGTGGAAAAGAAGTCGCTCTATGAAAGAAAATTAAGTAAATAGATCGGCTGATCGACAACAAGCGCGGTTTAAGCTCACTAAATAGCAATAAAAAAGCATACTGGTTGTGGAAAGTGGTTCTAACGATTATATTGAGGTCGACTTGCTGAGCCGTTGATGCTTACTATCTTGCCTGAAGCTTCAAGAGAAGAAGTATGAAGGGTCTTTTGAGATACATAATGCTAATTTCTAAGCTTTTGTTGATAGGGATTATAAACTAAACATTNNCATTAATTGATTACAAAAAGAAAGCAAAAGAATTAAATATTGATACCAGTAGACATATTAATTTTAACATTAAACATAATCCATTTAATTTTATCAATATTCTCCTTCCATGAAAAATCTTTATAAAGGTCATAAAACATAAAAAACGACCATAAAAAAATAACTCCGAACACTAGTACTTTAAGATTTTTTAAAGTTGCCTTTTTAATAAACCTAGTGTTCTGAATATGTTTTGAGTCACCGTTTAATTTCAAACCTTCTAGATTAAGTATTTTCTCTTTCTGAATTACTTTTTGTCTTTTAATACGCCTTAAATAAAGATTGAGACATGTCCATAAAAAGAAGGCCGAGGCAAAAATTATATAGTGTTTCATGATCCACTTTCTCCTTTCCATCTTTAAATTTGAATTCCCCGCT
>DNGT01000189.1 GCA_003486165.1 Desulfobacteraceae bacterium | reverse complement strand
GGATCCGACCACCACCTGCGGCGCCAGACTGGTTCCGCTGACCGGCCCGGCGATCGACAAGCTGGTGGCCGACCGGCCGTACTACGCCAAGGCCGTGATCCCCATTGAATTTTATCCGGGCGCCGTTAATGATGCCGATGTCCCGACGTTTGGCGTCAAAGCCACATTCGTCACTTCAGCCAAGGTCCCGGACAAAGTTGTGTATGCCATTGCCAAAGAAGTCTTTGACAATTTTGAAGAATTCAAAACACTGCATCCGGCGTATCAGGTCCTGACCAAAGAGAACATGTTGGAAGGCCTTTCCGCACCGATCCATCCGGGCGCAATGAAATATTTTAAGGAAGCCGGCTTAATGAAATAAGCCCGCAACTTTTTATCGATAACACAAAGGGGGCGGGCGAACAGCCCGCCGCCGTTTTTTAATATTTCTCAAACTCCGAGAATATATGTTTCTTTAAATCAAAGGTTTATCGAATATTCCAGCATCTTAAGATTTCATACAGGTTTTGCCGATGGGCAGCCAGTTAATAAATGGTTAAGATTCAATTGACCGTAAATTTTTTAAAGCGATCAATTAGGTGAAACCCATGAACCAAATCGACATGAATGAAACAGACGACGGAATGGAATTGGCCAAACGTCTGGCTGAAGAAGAAGAAGGCATCAGCAGAAAACCCAAAGGGCCTGAAAAATACGTTATCCCCTTCGTTGCGGTGATCTGGAGTCTTTTTCAACTTTCCATCCCCAGCTGGCTGGTTCTCGATTCAACATTTATCCGGGCCATCCATCTGGGGTTTGCCATACTGATCGTTTTTCTGAATTATCCCCTTTTTAAAAAGACCCGTTTCGGTCTTAAATATTTCTCTCAAAAAGACAAGATCCCACTGCTGGACTATATCGTTGCCGCTATAGCCTGCCTTTCGGCACTTTATATTGCCATCGATTATACCGGTATGACGACGCGCTACGGTGCACCCATCGTCAGGGATACTGTCATCGGACTGACTCTGGTGGTGCTTTTACTGGAAGCATCCCGCCGAGTCATCGGCCCTGCCCTTTCTGTTATCGCCGTCTTTTTTTGCGCATATGCCTTTTTTGGCCCGTATATGCCCGATGTTATCGCCTTTAAAGGCGTTTCACTCAACAGGTTCATGGGGCAGATGACCATGTCCACCGAAGGAATATACGGCATCCCCCTGGACGTCTCAGCCACCATTGTCTATCTGTATGTGCTTTTCGGCGCCATGCTCGATAAAGCCGGCGCCGGGAAATATTTCATTCAATTGGCATTGAGCCTCTTGGGCCGGTTCAAAGGCGGTCCGGCCAAGGCGGCGGTTTTAGGCAGCATGTTCACAGGTCTTGTCAATGGGTCGAGTATCGCCAATATCGTCACCACCGGCACCTTTACCATCCCGCTCATGAAAAAGGTCGGGTATCCGCCCACCAAAGCTGCGGCCATAGAGGTGGCCGCCAGCACGGACGGACAAATCGCCCCGCCCATCATGGGTGCCGCCGCATTTATTATCGCCGAATACGTCAACGTCCCTTATATTGCGGTCATTAAAGCCGCCGCAGTTCCGGCATTTGCCTCATATGCGGCACTACTCTATATTACCCATATCGAGGCCTCCAAAGCCGGCTTAAGAGGGATGTCCAAAGAAGAACTTCCCCCGTTTTTTAAAACACTGTTCAGCGGCATCCACTTTATTATACCGGTGCTGTTTCTTCTTTATCAGCTGGTCATTGCTCGGCATACCCCTGAGCATGCCGCATTTCAAGCCGTAATCGTCATGGCCTTGATTATGCTGTTTCAGCGCCCGGTCAAGGCTTATCTGAACAAGGAACCCATGGTCGCCGCATTCAAGCAAAGCATTGTCGATATTTTCTCGGCCCTTGCCGCAGGGGGACGAAATATGGTAGCGGTAGCCCTTGCCACGGCAGCCGCCGGCATCATCGTTGGGGTGGTAGCCCTGGGTTTGGGCGGACTGATTACCCAGATCATCGATACCATTTCCGGCGGAAACATTTATATCATGGTTGTTGTAACCGCCCTCGCCAGCCTGATCATCGGCATGGGGCTACCCACCACCGCAACTTACATTGTCATGGCGTCTTTGACCGCACCGGCCATGGTTAACATTGCCCACGGCCAGGGGTTCATGGTGCCTTTAATGGCCGCTCATCTCTTTTGTTTTTATTTCGGGATCCTTGCCGATGACACGCCGCCAGTAGGGCTGGCCGCCTATGCCGCTGCAGCCATTGCCAAATCGCCGCCCATTCCCACCGGCATACAAGGATTCATGTACGACATCCGAACCGCTATCTTACCGTTCATGTTCATTTTCAACAGCGACCTGATCCTTCACAATATCTATAGCTGGCCGCTGGCAATCCTGATTTTTGCCATGGCCTGTATCGGCAATTTTGCATTTGCCTCCGCTACGCAGGGATGGTTTGTGGCAAAAAATCGATTCTATGAAATACCGATTTTCCTGTTCGTCACCGTCGTCATGATGCGCCCAGCCATGATTGCCTCATGGATCGGTCTTCCGAATGACCAGCGTTACTGGGTATGTTTCATCGGACTGGCCGTCTTCGGTCTCCTTTATCTGATGCAAAAACCCCGCATCCCGAAAACAGCGCCCGTTCCTGCAGCATGACGAAAGTGAAAACAGAACTGATGCGTCTTAAAAGGTAAATGAAAAGGAAAAACTCATGAGCGACATCAAAAAAATAATGGTGGCCCTCGACTTTACTTCTTATTCAAAAGGTACCTTCGATTATGCCGTTAAAATCGCAAAAAATCTGAATGCTCATTTGGTCGTGGCCAGCATCATCAATTCCAGGGATATTTCAGCGGTGGAAATGGTGGCATCCATGGGATACGAGATCGATAGCGAGCATTATGTGGAAGGGGTTAAAGCGGAACGGATAAATATACTGAATGACTTTATAGAACATTCGGATTTTGATCGGGAACATATCCGGACGATTTTTAAGGTCGGCAATCCAACCCACGAGCTGTTGAAACTGATCGTTACGGAAAACGTCGATATGATTGTCATGGGGGTGAAGGGACGTACGGATATCGAACATATCTTTGTCGGATCGGTGGCTGAAAAGCTCTTCCGGCGTTCGCCGGTTCCCGTCCTTTCCCATCGGGATGAACAAAACGCCGAACGACTGCGGGGAAAAATAGCGCACGGATAAATTGCCGGATCAACGTTTTTCTGGAAGGAGGACAACCATGTCCCGAACAAAATCAACCCCTATATGGATCATTTTAATGTGTATGTTTTTATTCAGCACAACAGTTTGGTCGGCTGATCGTTTTACGGATAATGGCGACGGAACGGTGACGGATCATCAACTGGGGGTGATGTGGGCCAAAACCGACAACCAGGGCAATATCAACTGGAAACAGGCCGATCTATGGGTCAGATACACCTTTCCGGACACCCTTAAAAAAAAATACGACAACTGGCGCCTTCCCACACTGGCAGAGCTTCAAAGCCTCTATATCCAGGATAATAAATATAAGGGATATGAAACGGATTGCGGCAAACAGGTCAAGATCGTTCCGGATATAAAGCTTACCTGCGATTGGATCTGGGCATCGGAAACATCGGCAATTCAGGCATATATTTTTAATTTCAACCGCGGATACCACTATTCCGACCGAATGGTGCACAATAGAAACTATCGGGTCCTCCCTGTCCGCGACCTGAAATAGAACTTCTGGCCAAGAGGACTTTGATTTGGCTTCCCTCAGAGGGAGGTTGCTTTTTTAAAAGTTCATTTTAGAAATTAGGAAATAGGAATCAGAAAATAGATAACCACAAATGGACATGGATATTATAATTCGTGCTTATTGGTGTTCATCCTTGGTTTCCCTATCCTCTTTCTTCTTTTTTCTTTCCTATTTCTGGCTTAAAGGCTCTGAACTTTAAGCCCTAATCCCATACCCCATCCACCACTGCGCCGCATTCCGGACACTTTCCGTTTTTTATTCGGTTGTCTCGAACATAAAACCCCCAACGGTCTATCAGAAGGTGGTTACACTCGTGACAGAACGTTTTTTCTCCGCTCTCACCGGGCACATTGCCGGTGTAAACATATTTCAAGCCGGCGTTTATGCCGATGTCACGCGCCCTGATTAGGGTTTCAACCGGGGTTCGGGGACGATCCGTCAGCTTGTAGGTGGGATGAAATCGGCTGATATGCCAGGGGGTTTCCGGACCTAACGCATCCACCAAAAAAGCCGACAAATTTTCGAGTTCTTTTTTATCATCATTCAATCCAGGAATAATCAGCGTCGTCACCTCGACAAAAATGCCCAGAGACTTCATCCGTTTCAATGTCTCTGTCACATGCACCAGCTTTGCCTTGCAAGTAGTCTTGTAAAAATCTTCGGTAAATGCCTTTAAGTCGACATTGGCTGCATCAAGGAAAGGATGTATCATCTGAAGTGCTTCTTCGGTCATGTAGCCGTTGGTAACAAATACGTTTCGAATACCTTTTTTCGTTGCCAGTTTCGCTGTATCACAGGCAAATTCAAAATAGACGGTGGGTTCCGTATAGGTATAGGCAATGGTTTTACAATCCCCGTTTATAGCCTCCGCGACAACATCCTCTGGTGTAAAGTCATCGCCTACGATTCTCCCATTGCAGTCGGACGGCATCTGGGCAATGTCCGCATTCTGGCAAAAACGGCATTTGAAATTACACCCTACCGTTGCAATCGAATAAGAAAGACTCCCGGGCAGAAAATGAAACAGCGGCTTTTTTTCAATGGGGTCGATGTGCTGGGCAATGACCTTTCCGTAAACCAGTGTTTCCAGAACACCTCCCCGGTTTTCCCGAACACCGCATATTCCACGACGGCCGTTTTTTATATTACAGCGATGGTTGCAAAGATTGCATTTGACCTCGTTATCCTTTAATAATTCGTAAAGATAAGCTTCCATTTTGCAGCCTCAATTATGATTATTATTGCTTAAGTTGCGCACCTTTAATTTTCAGCAACGCCGATATAGAGCAGCTGACCGGGATTTTTTTTGGAAGAAAACTCTCAATACAGGTTTACCCTGGTACTGTACGGGTGGTGTGTTTTGCTTTATAGGGCACTGTCAGCGGCCTGGTCCTATAGCGGGGAAGCAAAGTGACCACCATACCGATAAATGCACCAAACGGACATTTTTGCATCA
>DNGT01000195.1 GCA_003486165.1 Desulfobacteraceae bacterium | reverse complement strand
CAGGAATGCCACCGCTGCTAAATCTTTGAAATGACCAGACACGTAGACGTCAAAGTGAAGCGGAGGGTCTCACTCCGTGAACACGCACTCCATTTTTAAAAAACTAATCGTCTGACGCTATTTTTAATTTTAAATCTTTCTCTGCTTTTTTTATTGCGGCCTTAACACATTCCAAGGCCGTTCCTCCAATGGACTTTCTCCGGTTGATCATTCGATCAGTGGTTAATATTTGGAATATGTCTTTTTTAATATGAGATGAAAAAGATTTTAACTCGTTGAGAGTGAGTTCATGAAGCTCCTTTTTCTGGCTAAAAGCATATGCAACCGCCTCTCCGACACAGCCATGCGCCTGGCGAAACGGCATACCGCTGGCCACAAGATAGTCCGCCATATCGGTTGCATTTAAAAATCCCTTGGATGTCGCCTGCTCCATTACCTCCCGATTTATCTTCAATTTTGGAAGCATTTTTATATAAATTTCTATGCATTTTTTTAATATGTCCACGGTTTGGAACAAGGCGGTTTTATCTTCCTGCATGTCCCGATTATAAGACAATGGCAATGACTTCATCATCGTTAAAAGTGAAATCAGATCTCCGAAAACACGCCCGGTCTTTCCCCGCACCAACTCAGGCACATCAGGGTTCTTCTTTTGAGGCATGATGCTGCTGCCGGTGGCAAATGAATCCGGAAGCTCAATAAATCCAAATTCCGACGAAGACCATAAAATAAGCTCTTCTGACATGCGGCTTAAATGAACCATGCAGATGCTTGCAGCTGATAGAAATTCAATGATAAAATCTCTGTCTGAAACCGCATCGATACTGTTCGCCGATACTTCGGGAAAGCCGAGAAGCTGTGCCGTGTACTCCCTGTCTATGGGATAGGTTGTTCCGGCCATGGCCGCACTTCCCAATGGCAAAACGTTTATTCTTCTTAAACCGTCATTGAACCGGTCGATATCTCTTGAAAACATCTCATAATATGCCATAAAATGATGTGACAAAAGAACCGGTTGAGCCCGCTGAAGGTGTGTATAACCGGGCAGAACAACATCAATGTATGTTTTAGCAAGGCCCACCATGACCCTTGATAGCTTAACAAGGTACTTTACTGTATTTAAGGTCTCATCCCTTAAATACATCCTCACATCCAATACGACCTGGTCATTTCGGCTTCTTGCAGTATGAAGTTTCTGTGCGACCTTTCCAACTTTTTCAATAAGCCTGGTCTCGATGTGCATGTGAATATCCTCAAGGCTCTTATCAAATCGGAACTCTCCCCGTTCAATCTCTCTCTTGATCAAACCAAGTCCTTCAATCAAGGCCAAAGCATCTGTGTCTGAAATAATAGAAGCCTTTGCAAGCATGCGGCAGTGGGCAATACTTCCTTCTATATCATAAGAATATAAGCGTTTATCGATATCAATGGAGGATGTAAAGTCTTCAACCATTTTATCCGTTTTTTCGGAAAACCTGCCGTTCCAGAGTTTCTCAGACATCATCAGGGCACCTCGTGAATACGTATCTTAATACCCATTAACTATCACCTTACATCTATATTTTCATCATCTTCTGAATTCTCAATCTCAGAGCATTCAAACGTATAAAACCTTCTGCATCTTTCTGCCGGTATACGGCATCGTCTTCAAACGTAGCAAAATCCTCGTTGTAAATGGACAAATCAGATTTACGCCCGAGGACCATGCAGTTGCCTTTATAAAGCTCCAGGCGAACCTTTCCCGAAACATTTTTCTGGGTCTGGTCGATCATATTCTGGAGCAGTTCCATCTCGGGTGAAAACCAGAAACCATAATACACCAGTTCGGAATACTTCGGAATCAGTGAATCACGGAGGTGCATGACCTCTCTGTCCATGGTAATCGATTCCATGGCCATGTGTGCTGTCCTCAGCACCGTGCCGCCCGGAGTTTCATAGACACCACGAGATTTCATACCCACGAAACGGTTTTCGACGATATCCGCCCTCCCGATGCCGTGACACCCCGCCAGCCTGTTGATCTCTCTGAGAAGATCCGCAGGAGACATGTTTTTATCATTTATCGCCACAGGATCACCCTGTTCAAAGGTTATTTCGATAATCTCAGGTTCATCAGGGGCATCCTGGGGAGACACGGTCATGACAAACATATTCCGGGGCGGTTGCTTCCAGGGATCTTCCAGCTGGCCGCCCTCAAAACTGATATGAAGAAGATTTCTATCTGTACTGTAAGGCTTTGCATGGGTTGTCGGAACCTTGATACCATGTTGTTCGGCAAAAGCCATAAGAGCACTGCGAGAATTAAGATCCCATTCACGCCACGGTGCAATAATCTTTATATTTGGATCGATGGCCAGATAGCTCAGTTCAAACCTTACCTGATCGTTCCCCTTTCCTGTTGCACCATGACTTACCGCATCAGCTCCTTCTATTTTTGCAATTTCCATCTGTCGTTTTGCAATCAGCGGCCTGGCAAGAGATGTGCCCAAAAGATACTTTCCTTCATAGATGGCATTGGCACGAAACGCCGGAAAAACATAATCTTTTACGAAAGTTTCCTGCAAATCATCGATATACACCTTACTTGCCCCGGTATTTAAGGCATTCTCTTTTATCTGATCGACTTCATCGCCCTGACCGATNNGACGTATCGAGGCCTCCTGAATATGCCAGAACAATTTTATTGATAGAATCAGACACTATGAATCTCCTCTCTTAGCAGAACATCAAGTATCGCCTTATGCATGTGCAGCTTGTTTTCAGATTGATCCCAGACAACGGAGTTCGGCCCTTCCAAAACGTCTTCATGAATTTCTTCACCCCTGTGTGCCGGGAGACAGTGCATCACAACAGCATTTTCGGCGGCGTTTTTTAACAGCATTTTATTGACCTGAAAAGGTTCAAAAACCCGCTTCCTGTCGTCCAGCTCACTCTCCTGCCCCATGCTGGCCCAAACATCGGTATACACAACATCGGCATTATCCACGGCTTCAACAGGGTCTGTGGTTAAAACAATTTTTCCAACGCTTCGATCCAATGCCTTTTCCATTACACTCCGATCAGGTGAATACCTATCGGGACAGGCTAAAACAAGGTTTAAGCCCAGAACAGCCGCGGCATTGATCCAGGAATGCGCAACATTATTTCCGTCTCCTACCCAGGCAATTTTGATGTCTTCGTAGCCGCCTTTATACTCGATCACCGTCATAATATCGCTTAATACCTGGCATGGATGAAAAAGATCGGTAAGGGCATTAATGACCGGAATGGTCGCAAATTCGGCAAACTCGTCTAGAAGNNTCGTTTCTGGCAATCTGGGTGTCCTTGGCACTGATAAAAATCGGCGTCCCGCCCAGCTGTGCCATTGCCGCTTCAAAGGAAATGCGTGTACGGGTTGACGGCTTGTCAAAAATAAGGCCCAGGGTTTTGCCTCCAAGGGTTCTGTCGGTAATCCCGCTTTTAAATCTCTTCTTAAGCTCAGCCGCCCGTTCAAAGAGTCGGTCAAAATCCTCTTTGCTAAGATCAAAAAGTGTCAAAATGTCTTTTTTCACGATAACCCCTTAACTACAGGTAATAGTTTATGGGTTATAGGTTATAGGTCAAATCTCACACCAGGATGTGGTCTTATCCTCTTACCCATTGCCCATCACCCATTACCTTTATTATCTCAATACCTCATCCAGGCATGCGATAAGCGCATCAATCTCTTCTTTTTCGATGATGAGCGGAGGAATAAACCGCAAGATATTTCCCTGGATGCAGTTTATCAAAAATCCTTTCTCCATGCATGACTTGACAATGGTATCCCCTTCCATTTCGAGATTCATCCCCAAAAGGAGTCCCATTCCACGAACATCCACAATCGATTCATGCTTGGCTTTCAACCCTGACAACCTTTCTTTAAAATATGCACCCATTTTTGCACAATGATCAATGATATTTTCTTCTAAAAGCACCTTGACAACCTGGACTGAAGCTGCAGTGACAATGGGAGTTCCTCCGAAGGTTGACGCATGGGATCCCGGACCGAATACTTCCGCAACTTCTTCACGGGCCAGCATGGCGCCTATGGGTAATCCATTAGCCAGGGCCTTTGCCAGGGTCATGATGTCCGGTTCAATCCCAAAATGTTCGTACGCAAAAAACTTGCCAGTGCGCCCCATTCCGGTCTGGATTTCATCGAAAATCAAAAGGACTTCCGTTTCGTCACATAAGCGTCTTACCGCTTTAAGATAATCCGGATCCGGACAACGAACACCGCCTTCACCCTGTATGGGCTCTAGTAAAACAGCACAAGTAGATGGACCGATGTTTTTTTGTAGTGCGTCAATGTCGTTAAACGGGATATGGTCGAAACCTTCAAGTATCGGTTCAAATCCCTTTCTGATTTTTTCCTGACCGGTGGCGGAAAGGGTGGCCATTGTCCTGCCATGAAAAGACTTCTCCATGGTAACGATTCTGTANNCCACTGTTGCAGAAAAAAACCCGGTCTGCAAAACTGTTTTCCGTAAGTCGGCATGCCAGCTCTATCTGAGGTTCTGTATAGTAAAGATTCGATACATGTAAAAGAATATCCGCCTGTTTTGATAGTGCTTCCGAAACCTTTGGGTGGGCATGGCCCAGATTGCAAACGGCAATACCGGAGACAAAATCAATATACTTTTTGCCTTCGGTATCCCAAAGACTGCACCCTTTCCCATTTGTGATGACAATAGGAAATCTTTTATATGTTTTTGCGATAACCTTATCTGCTGTGTTCATTAAATGTTTGCTCATTTCAATCTCACATCTTGCAATTTGAATAATTCCACTATTCGTAACTGTTTATTAGGTTTTTGAAGCAAATCAACGCTAAAGGAGCTTCAGATAGAGTTAAATTTTTA
>DNGT01000046.1 GCA_003486165.1 Desulfobacteraceae bacterium | reverse complement strand
GACGGGAAAAAACAAACCGTCTGTGTCCACCGAAAAGGAGCGACACGGTCTTTTCCGGCAGGGCATCCGGCACTCTGTGCAGAATATCAACATACCGGTCAACCGGTAATTATCCCCGGGGACATGGGAACGGCGTCATATGTTCTCGTAGGTACGCAAAAAGCCATGGAAGAGACATTTGGATCAACCTGTCATGGAGCCGGGCGGGTGTTAAGCAGAAAAGCCGCCAAAAAGGCGAGCAAAGGAAGGGCCATCAATCGAGAACTTGAAGATAAAGGAATCCTTGTCCGATGGACCGGCAGATCCACCCTGGCTGAAGAAATGCCGGAAGCATATAAGGATGTTTCTCAGGTGGTTGAGGTGGTACATGAAGCCGGAATTTCAAAAAAAGTGGCGAGATTGAGACCCATTGGGGTTGTTAAAGGATAGATGTAATGATGGCATAAAAGTATTTCAGGTGTCGGAGTGTCTTCATTGTTAAAAAGCTCCATGGATAATGCTTTTTTGGAAGCATCCCCGCCCAAAAGGGCGGGGCTTCCCGGTAAGGATCTCAGTTTATTTAATATAGCTCCCCTTGACCCTGTTCTAAAGGACAGGGCTTACAGGGAGCATGCCGGTCAAACCGTGTAATCCGCCAGAGGCGGACAAGCCGCGTGGTTAAAGGATCGTAAAGAAAAAACAGAACTCAAAATAAAAACAATGGATTCAACTTAGAACAAACATTCTTTTTGCTGTTGAAATGTTTCGGCATGCGGCTGTTCTTTCTAACGATCCCTAAACCACTCAAACAGTACACGTTTTTTAAAAAAGATTATCCATTCCGCTTTCCCCTCATTCCTTACTATCTATAGCAAAACTTTGTTACCCACTACCTGTTCCATCCGGAAAAGGCGAATTGCCAACCTGTATTGCTGACGCCCACCGAGAAGCCATAGCCGGTATTTATCACAGGAAAATAACAGTTGACGGCGTGTTGATGCACTATAGTACGGCGATGACGGACACTGTTGTGCTTTGCACGATAAATATGACGGCTGGCGAGATCTTGTAATTTATCCAAACGTTGACGTTCGCGCCAGTTGAGATGACCATCGGCTGATGCCCGATGATAAACGCGGTCAATACGACCTTGCTCCTTTTTCAATCTTCGGACTTCCGGACGTGTTATTTCACCGCTGCGGATTCCCTGACGGATACGCTGTGTTTGTCGATAATCCCTGATATTTGAACGCTCCGCCCAAGCTGCTGAACACCACATCAATGCCACTATCGTTGTCACAAAAAAAACGGTTATTGTTTTAGCTTTCATTGGAGCCTCCTTTCATTCTGTTTTGCCCCTTTAGACACTTTAATAACAAAATAATTTACCAATTGTTTCCGTGCCTGTAATGCCCATGGTTATACAAGGAGCACATATGTCTCTGATATCCAGTGTAAAAACTGTAATACATATGTCTGTGATGTCCGTTGTTATATCGTGAATACATATGCCTTTGATGTCTATTGTTATGATGTGCATACCTATGGTTGCCGCGATGACCCCTTGGATTCGCAAAGCGAGTCGAACCTTGCCCTCTCCAATGGTCCTTTCCGCGATCAATGCGACGGTCGCCGTATCGGTCCCCTTGTCTATCTATATGGTTGTTAATGCGATCACCTTTTCTATCCAGCCGTTCGTTAGGGCCTGCCTGGGCCCTTGCCAGGGAAAACATTAGTGTTACCAACAGAATACATATACAGGTAATTATTTTTTTCATAGTAATTTCCTCCTATTTCAATGAATTGGATTTTCGAGTGATGTATGGTTTAAGACGAATGAAGATCGAATTGGTTTACAAAGACATGGAAAGGCTGTTTAACCTAAACCGAGCNNAAAAAAAAGCGTTTACTGTTTGAGTGGCGATAATCCTTCACTGCTGACATAGGTTCTATTTTAGATCCGGATCAGCTAATTTCAGTTCCGTAATGACAGCACCAAGAAACGAAAATAAGGAAAAGATAAATATCCGCCACAACAGGTTTGTTGTCACAGCACCGACAGAAATTCCACCGCCAGAAACGAGCATTGTAGTCACTGCCGTATAAAGTATCCCGACAATGGCGCCACAGATAACCGCCCCGAAAAAACGCTCCCCTAACGTTGCACCACCGCAGCCAAAGGTTACAATTGANNTTCTCCAATATTTTTTAAATAGGCAAAATCCGCCAATCCGAATATGACTGCCGCAATCACGGCACACACACCAATATGCCAAAATCGTTTCTGGATGGATGCCCTCAATTGAATGCGTTTTCGAATACGGTGCCGTATAGTCAACGGCCAGTTGTAGAACAAACAAAACACCCAATGTTCCAATAACGCGCCGCTTTCACCAAACACCGGAACAATATGCACCGATTCATTGGCCCAGTGACCGGCCATAAATCGAGCCAGCACGGGATAACGATAGGCCATCTGGATTGGAAATGCCAAATATCCTATATATTTGAAAAAGCCTAAAAATACAGCAATATTGTAATCTTTGAAAGATCGTTCCTTTATCACCAGGTACACCACATAAAGTCCTCGAACCAAAGAACCCGGTGATATCGGGACCACCTGAAACAAGGCCACAATTCCAAGCCCTATCCCCCATGCCTGTGCCCGTGACATTTCAGGATGCATGGCAACATAGATAACCGCCAAGAGCACTGAAACGACTTGTGTCACCGGTAACGTACAGATATGTACAGCCAAACTTTTCAAATATTTTTGTATATAGGGTTCATCAACTTGTGAAAGAATAATCTTGGCATCCTCGTCATTTAAAATATGCTTGTTTTGTCCCTCTGTGACCATGTCGCGAAGCCACTGTTCCCGAAGCTGAGAATTAAAATACAACCGAATCGGCCGAACAAAGAGATGGGCCATTCGATCTTTTGCATATTGCCAATCCGTGATGAACCTGTGAAGTCCAGTGGGCAGTATCGACAACAGAAGATGACCGGTAAAATGCCAACCCGACTCCGCGGTTTTCAAAGAACCGGCACCATCGATCCGACCTTCCCTGTGCCAGACAACGATTTTTTCCGCAATCCTCCCTCTAAAGGCCCTTTTTAAATAACCCCAATTCGTTAGGACCCTCTTGTAATGGTTTCGCCAGCCCTCATGACCCGTAATTCGGTGAAAAAAACTACCGACAAATGGGATTAAACCAATAAAAGACAACCATACTGTTAAGAGCTTTTTGCGACGAAGTTTTTCTGCCCGCAGATCATCGATAAGATTTTGTATCTTCCACCCAATCACCGCACTGTCAAGCATTGTCGACCAAAGCCGCCCACTGTAAAACAACCGAAATAGGTTATGCGTTATATCCGGCACCGAATCTCTATAAATACGCTCACATGCTTTCAGTTCCTGAAGCATCTCGAGCATATCAGCAAAATCGTCTTTATATCCGTTAACAAATTGCTCCAGCTTTTGAATACTGCCTCGATCGAACTGAACCAGACTCCCCCGTTTAAGCCCTTTGAAAATCAGCTTAAAATCCCCGGGACTCATTGGCAAAAACGCCAACAGCGCAAGACCCGCCCTGAAATCAACGGCCACCAATCCACTGTGTGGATCATGGTCTGTGTTCTTTCGTTTCAGACAGTTTGGCTGGCTCTTACACGTGGACCACTCATATTGTCGTGCAAATTCATANNCGATATTCCGGAGAACCCAAACGGGTCATATCGACCTGTTTGCCTCTTCGCCATTTTTTCAAAACATCCAGATGATCATCTACCTCAAGTCGCCAGGTACGTCCCTCGACCCACTCACTGAATTCACCGCAGCTTCCCAGAGTATGATCCACAAAGGTTCCATGAATATCTACGACCGTACGGTCGTCGCCAAATCTAATTCTGGCCGCACGGCGGATAAATTTTTGCCACAGGGCTCCGGCTCTTGCAGCCTCGGGATTCACCTGAAGCTGAAACGGACCCTGAAAACCAACCAGATATAATGCATTCCGAAACAGACGGGAAAAATTCGAGGGTGGAATCAGTATTTTCAGCGCATAGGTTCCCCCCACTTCAATTTCGCCGATGGGGCCCTCTTGAGCATCTATTTCAAGGACCTTTACACGGTAGACCTGCCCGGCAAACCCGCCGCCGATAAACTTTTCGACAACCGCGCGAATTCTTCCCTCATTCTTGCCGGCAACCGCTTTCACATCATAAACAAGCTCGGTACCCGCATCATAACGCTGTACCCGCATGG
>DNGT01000254.1:154-3454 GCA_003486165.1 Desulfobacteraceae bacterium | reverse complement strand
CTGTCCTTTTTTAATTTTCATCTTGAAAGTTCGTCTGTTTGAGATTTTAGATGAATGCCAAAATATTGGATAACTCCGTTACAGCAAAATTCATTTTATCTACAAAAATATATGGTGATGTTTGATACGCATTGAAAAATATCACGAATCATGAGATAATCCAACTATGAATCAAATAAATATCACTTTTACATCCGACGGATTCCTTTTAAAAGGTATGCTTCACTTACCGGAAACCAGCCTGCCGCCGGTTGTTATCGGTTCTCACGGTCTGCTTAGCAATAGTTATTCCCCTAAACAGATTGCCCTTGCTCGAGAATGTAATGCCCATGGTATTGCATATTTTAGATTCGACCATCGAGGCTGTGGACAGAGTGACGGTGTTTTTAATGAAATCACATCCTTAAACGGCCGGAGCAATGATCTGATCAGTGCCGTAAACACCATTCAAATGCGAAAAGACATCGGTAAAAAGATCGGGCTTTTTGGAAGCAGCATGGGGGGAACCGTCTGTATTTCCGTGGCAAATGTCCTTGATATCGATGCATGGGTCACGTATGCGTCTCCTGTTCGCAGCAATCCAGTAACCACGGCTTTAGAAAAATCAGATAATTCCGAGAAAATTAAACCGTTGCTGGATCAGAAATATCTAACTTGGGATATCTCAGACAAACTCAAGCACCTTCACCACATCTTTATTTTACACGGTGATTCCGACACAATTGTGCCGCCTACAAATGCCCACGAGATCTACACGAAATCAAAAGATCCGAAAAAACTGATCATTCAAAAAGGCGGTAACCACCTTATGAGCAACAAAAAACATCAGAAAGATTTTTTGCGGGAATCGGTGAGCTGGTTCAAAAAATGGCTTATCGGCAAATAGGATTGATGATCGATGATTGTCGATTGATGATTTGTGATTCAAAATTAAAAGGATTAAAGCACATTCCCATCACCTATCACCCATTACCTCTTAGCGGCTGTCTGGTTTTTTGAGTTGGTTAAATTCGATTAAATGTCTACGCAAGATGTCCAACGCTTTCATAGCAAAAATCTTTTTATTTCTCCATCGGCTGTTAAATGGAAAAAAGAACCGAAATCCCAGGGTAGATCGGCGGGTGGCAAGACCAATACAGACCGTTCCCACAGGCTTTTCGTCGGTTCCCCCATCCGGTCCGGCAATTCCGCTGGTTGCAAGTCCAAAATCTGATTCTGCGATTCGTCTTACACCTGCAGCCATCTCTTTTGCTGTCTTTTCATGAACAGCCCCGTAGTGTTCAAGAACTTCAGATGATACACCCAAAACCTTTTGTTTGGCTTCATTTGAGTACGTAACCCCTGAGAAAAGAAAATAGTCTGAACTGCCCGGCACATTGGTCAACAAGTGGGATATCAGACCCCCNNNNCCCCGAGGCAACATGGCCTGTTTTTTGTTGGAATCAGGCATCACACGGTTTCTGGTCTTGAAATAGCTTTCAACCCCATAAAGTGCCGAAAGATTTAAAACAAGATCAACGCCGACTGATGTTGCTGCTGCCTGGGCTGTTAGATCATCCGGAGTCGGTCCCAGACCGCCGGTGACCAGAGCAGCGTCAGATCGACCTCCAATTTCCTGAAGGATTGATACAATGTCGTCCACGTTATCGCCGACACATGTATGGCGCGCGACGTTAAAGCCGGCTTCTTCGAGCTTCATTGCAATGAGGGCTGAATTTTTGTCAATCACCGCACCGGACCGGATTTCATCTCCGGTGATGAGTATCTCTACGTTCATAAAATATAACCTAAGGTGATAAATGAGCTAATATATATAACTAATTTAAATTAAATGAATATTTTATCGACAAAAATGTTCTGTCCTGAACCTATCACTCGACCGTGCTCACGGGGTGTGCTGCCCCGCGAACAAATACTATATCACCCGTTACTCTCTTTCAGATCATTATAAATTGATCGAACCTGGCGACACATTATATCAAACTGATCTGGATAAAGAGACTGGGCCCCATCACTTAACGCCTCTTCAGGCGCATGATGCACTTCGACAATCAATCCGTGGGCACCCACGGCCACAGCCGCCCGACTCAAAGGAATCACCTGATCACGTTGTCCGGCTGCATGGCTGGGATCAACAACAATAGGAAGATGACTTTCTTTAATTACAACGGATACAGCCGAAAGATCAAGGGTGTTGCGACTGTGATGGACAAAGGTACGCACACCCCTTTCGCATAGAATCACCTGCGAATTTCCACCTTCCATAATATATTCTGCTGCCATGAGCCATTCATCAATGGTCGCTGCCATACCCCGTTTAAGCAAAACCGGTTTGCTGGCCCGGCCGGCCTTTCTCAGCAAACTGAAATTCTGCATGTTCCGTGTACCGATCTGAATGACATCTGCATATTCAGCAACCAGGTCCATATTTTCCATATCCATAACCTCGGTAACAACCGGCATGCCTGTTTTTTCTCGAACCTTTGCAAGGATTTTCAACCCCTCTTCTCCAAGTCCCTGAAAGGAATACGGTGAAGTTCGGGGTTTAAATGCACCACCCCTAAAAAGCTGTGCACCGCTGCGCTGGACATGCTCTGCTATGGTCAAGGCCTGGTATTCACTTTCCACGGCACAAGGGCCGGCGATAATTGTCAGATTGCCGCTGCCTATGAACACATCTCCGATCGGAATGATGGTGTCTTCAGGTTTAAATTCCCGGCTGACAAGTTTGTATGGACGTGTGACATGAATCGCGTCCTTAACCCCAGGCAGTCCTAAAAACGGCGAAGCATCGACATGCCCCTTATTGTTTAAAATACCGATGGACATTCTTTCTCCGCCTGGAATAGGACGCGCCGTAAAGCCTCGCTGTTTGATGACAGCGATAACGGCATCAATTTCCGTCTGTGTTGCTTTCTTATCCATAACAATGAGCATGGTCTTTCCTCCTTATGAGTCGTCGTTTGCCTGCCCTGTGAAATTTATGAAGTGGCAGCGAAGCTTATTTCACCGGGGTCATTGGTCACGGGTCTTTCGACATTGTGTATTGTTTGCTGAGCACCAATCATTTAAGCAAAAAAAAACCGTGAGCTTGGATGTGCCCACGGTCCTTAATTTTTCCTTTTAAAAAATGGTTCAGTCTGCTTCGAACCGGTCGGCACACTCCTTTTCCCCGGTGATCCACCACCAGCACCAAAAGTGATATTGTTGGGTTAAATGTTTCATCAATTCAACTCCCGACCGATTTGACCCTTATTTGGTTGTGCGTTTAGGGTTGAGATTCAAATTACCGAAATGTAC
>DNGT01000254.1:0-139 GCA_003486165.1 Desulfobacteraceae bacterium | reverse complement strand
ACGTCAAAAAGGCCGTGGAAATTTTCACGGCTTTTTTTGAGCCATTCAAAAAGGAACTTTTATGTTAATCAATGAATTCCCTGACATCGTAAAATTTCGCAACCTGGCAAAACAAGCCAATGTCATTCCGGTTTGTGCA
>DNGT01000030.1 GCA_003486165.1 Desulfobacteraceae bacterium | reverse complement strand
TCCTTCATCTGTTTGATCAGCGTATAGGTCCTATCTTTTCTCTTGGCCAGATGCCGTGCTTTTGTTTTGCTAATGGAGAAAAGGGCGGTTTCCGCAGAGGAGAAAAAACCGGACAGAAACAGCAACACAATCAATACAATAATTTGGTGTACCATGATATCTATGGATTTTATAAAAACTTGCCGGACAAACAATTAGAACGTTTTAAAAAGAGCAAAATCTGCAATTTTCTAATACATGCTAGGGTGACTTATTTCTCTTGCAAAGAGAAATTTGTCATGCAATATGACACTATATCTTATTTGTCGATCGGTTAAAAGCACTGTGTCTGGTAGTGACGGCATAAAATGGTTCTACAGGCACTTAAGCACGCTCCCAGAAAATCTTTGTCGGATTCTCGGATCAAAAAATAAGCTGCCTTATTTATGATTTTCCCTATAATATAGTCAGATTTTCGTTTTTTCAAGTCAATAAACATAGATATGTGTAATTTATCGAGTTGATGCTGCAAAAAAATGATATAAAAGAATATATCCAATCCCTCCTTTCGTCCAAACGCATGGGAAACCAGGTGGTTTATCATACCGTATTGCCGAATCATCCTGCTCAGGTATCAAAACCCGAGAAGCCATGGCCCCGAATAATAGATCGTATGATTCAATCCGCAGGCATAAGAGATCTTTACCGGCATCAGGCGGACGCCATCGATTTCATACGGTCAGGTCGTCATCTGGTGGTTGCGACCCCTACAGCCAGCGGCAAGACGATGATTTACAATCTCCCTGTAGTGGAAAATATATTAAAAAACCCGGATTCCAAGGCACTGTATATTTTTCCCTTAAAGGCCCTTGCCCAGGATCAGCTTCGCACATTTGAAGCCCTAATAAAACACAACAAAGACGTAAAACCTAAAATTGCCATTTACGACGGAGACACGTCTGCCTGGTATCGAAAACGAATAAGGGAGGCTCCACCCAATATTCTTTTGACCAACCCCGAAATGATTCACCTTTCCATGTTGCCCCATCATCAAAAATGGGCTGATTTTTTTTGCAATCTGGACATGGTGGTGGTGGATGAAGTTCATACCTATCGGGGTATCATGGGGTCCCACATGGCCCAGGTTTTCAGACGGTTTCAAAGGATATGTTCGTTTTACGGTGCTGATCCGACATTTGTTTTTTGTTCTGCCACCGTGTCCAATCCTGCCCAGCTTACTGAGCAGCTCACAGGCCTGAAGGTCGAGACCATTACAAAAAGCGGTGCCCCGTTGGGCAAAAAACATGTTGTCTTTATCAACCCGGTTCAGGGTCCGGCACAAACCGCCATACTTTTGCTCAAAGCAGCACTCCACCGGGGCTTGCGCACCATTGTTTATGCTCAGTCGAGAAAACTCACCGAGTTAATCGCCATCTGGGCCGGGAGTCAATCCGGTCCATACGCGCAACGGATCAGTGCGTATCGGGCAGGTTTTCTTCCCGAAGAGCGAAGGGAGATCGAAGCCAAACTTGCCAAGGGCGACCTGTTGGCAGTGATATCCACTAGTGCCCTTGAACTCGGAATCGATATCGGTGATTTGGATCTTTGTCTGCTGGTGGGATATCCCGGAACGGTGGTGGCAACATGGCAACGGGGCGGCAGGGTAGGGCGCAGCGGACAGGATTCCACCCTGGTGCTTATCGCCGGAGAAGATGCCCTGGATCAGTATTTTATGAGGCATCCGGAAGATTTTTTGAATCGGGAACCCGAAGCCGCGGTGATCAACCCGCACAATACCGAGATTATGTCCAGGCACATCATCTGTGCAGCAGCCGAACTACCGCTAAAATCCAACGAACCTTTCCTGCAGGACGAATATGTTGAAAAGGCCGTACTTGACCTCGAGGGAAGCGGTGCGCTTTTAAAAAGTGGAGATGGGACTGAATTCTATTCCAGCCGACTGGCGCCTCACAGGCATGTGGATCTCAGGGGTACAGGAAACCGGTTTAACATTGTCAGCAATACCACCGGGAAAAGCAAAGGAGAGATCGATGAATTCAGAGCCTTTAAAGAAACCCATCCTGGAGCCATTTATCTTCATAAAGGCGACACGTTCCTGGTTAACACTCTGGATCTGGATACAAAGACCGTAAAGGTGTCCAGAGCCAAGGTCGATTACTATACCCGGGTTCGGTCTGAGAAAAATACGGAAATACTCGAAATATATGATACTAAAGAGATTTTGAATACAATATGTTATTTCGGACAACTTAAAGTTACAGATCAAGTTATGGGATATGAAAAATGGCGGATACATGCCAAAAAAAAGTTGAGTATTATGCCGCTGACGCTTCCGCCGCTGATTTTTGAGACCGAAGGCCTGTGGTTTAAAATTCCTGTTCAGATTCAAAGACAAGCTGAAGCACAGTATTTACATTTTATGGGAGGGATTCACGCCATTGAACATGCGGCCATCGGTATTTTTCCCCTTTTAGTGATGGCGGATCGAAATGACCTCGGGGGTATTTCCACCGTGCTTCATCCTCAGGTTGGAAGTGCTTCGGTATTTATTTACGACGGGGTTCCTGGAGGCGCCGGCCTGAACAGACAGGCCTTTAAAAAAGCAGCAGCACTTCTTGAAAATACATTTAAAGTGATCCGAGCGTGCCCGTGTGAAACCGGTTGTCCGTCGTGTGTGCATTCCCCAAAATGCGGTTCCGGAAACCGGCCCATTGACAAGGCTTCAGCGATTTTTCTGTTGGACAAACTCATATCAACGCGAGATGCTGCAATGCCAGTAACATATCCAGCAGATACATGGTCTAAAGAAAAAGAATTTCGTCCCCTTGAAAGGGTCGCATCGTTTCAGAAGAAAAAAACGGTAATGGATCGGGGCAAAAGATCTGCCGGTCACAAGGGGCGGCTGCGAAAAAGAATGCTCGCAAGGTGCAGCGCATTCAAAGAGGCATGTAAAACATCTTCAACAGCCCAGACTCCGGTCAAAGCATCTGATAGTCGATTTTGTATCTTCGACATCGAGACACAGCGATCTGCCCAGGAAGTGGGCGGCTGGCATCGGGCGGATTTGATGAAAATGAGCTGTGCCGTATTGTATGA
>DNGT01000442.1 GCA_003486165.1 Desulfobacteraceae bacterium | reverse complement strand
GAAAACTGCTGGGCCATGTATCCCAGACGGGAGCGGGCCCTGGACGGCGAGTTCCGTAAATCATGCCCGGCCACGCTGATCTCACCGGCGCTGACGCTCAGCAAGCCGCATAGCATCCTAAAGGTGGTGCTTTTTCCGGCGCCGTTGGGACCGAGCAGACCGAAAATCTCGCCGCGCCTAACCTCGAAAGTGAGTCCTTTGACCGCCTCGAAAGCACCGAAAAATTTCTGAAGCGACCGGGTCTTCACCACCACTTCTTCATCCCGGATGGTCTTGCTGGAAGTTTCGTCGACAGAGTTGATTTGAAAGCGGCTCTCTTTGTGGGGGATTAGGCTCATAAAGGCATCTTCAAAGGTCGGGGGCGTGCTCTTGATGGTTGCCGGCCATTTTTCCGGCAAGGAGTCGGCCACAGCTTCGGTGCCGTTAACATCGGTCACCACGCGAACCTTTCCAGAACGTATCGTCGCATCCACAATATGCGCTCTGCCTATCAGGCTTGTCTGAATTTGACGGGGCTTGATGTCCGTCGGTGGATCCACAAGCACAACCCTTTGTCCCACCCGCTCCTTAAATTCCCGGGGTGTTCCTTCAGCGAGCTTCTCACCTTCATGCAGCACCACCACATGGTCGCAACGCTCCGCTTCGTCCAGATAGGCGGTTGAGAGCAACACCCCGATGCCATCCCTTTCCACGAGCTCGTAAACTATTTTCCACAGCTCCCGACGCGAGATTGGATCCACACCCACGGTGGGCTCATCCAGTAACAGCATCTGCGGTGACTTGATGAGGGAGCAAGCCAGCCCCAGTTTCTGCTTCATCCCACCGGAAAGGGCACCTGACATGCGCCGGGTATAGGGTTCCAGGCCGGTCATCTGAAGCAGTCGGCGATAGCGATCCTTGCGCTGTGAAGACGGCACCCCCTGAAGATCGGCATAGAGATCCATGTTCTCTTTCACGGTTAGATCCTGATACAGGCCGAATTTCTGGGGCATATAGCCAACGCGACTCTGAATGTCTATGGTATCGACCACGCTGTCGAGACCCAGAACGGTAACAGTTCCGGCCGTTGGCACGATCAGGCCGGCAGCCGTGCGGATCAGGGTGGTTTTGCCGGCGCCGTCTGCCCCCACCAGCCCGGTTACCTGNNAAAATTCCTTTCTCAGGTTCCGGACCGCCAGCACCACTTCCGTTGTATTCTCGGTCTGTATATGTGACGCAACCGCCATATCCCTTGCTATCCTTTGACCGGTTTGGCAGTTTCTTGGACTGGAACGCCGCCATCCTGGAATTTGTCGGATGAAGCAGCAAGGTCAACGATCACCGTGGTCGGCATCCCCAGACGAAGCATATCTTTGGAATCATGAACAAAAATCCTCACCTCGTACACCAGTTTTGTTCGCAGATCCTCAGTTTCCACGGTTTTTGGGGTAAATTCGGCCACAGGAGAGATAAAACCAATCCAGCCTTCAAATTTTTGATCAGGAAAAGAATCGCTCAAGACCTTGGCCTTCATACCAAGATTGATGCGGCCCAGATCAGGCTCCGGTACATAGGCTCGCACCCATTTGGGGTCGGTCAACGCCAGGGTCACAACCGGCCGGTTTGGGCTTGCCATTTCTCCGGGCTCCAGAATCCGGTTCTGAATCACTCCCGCCGAGGGTGATGTCAGGGTCATGTCTGCAAGCCTTATTTTTAAGAGAGAAAGAGAGGCCTTGAGGGTTTCCAGATTATTCTTGGCGGCGGCAATGTCTTCCTTACGGGGGCCTTCCAGGGCCAGATTCAGCGCCTTTTCCTTGACCGTTAGCTGGGCCTGATCCACATCGAGCTGGGCCCGGATATTGTCCAGGGCCTGCTGGCTCGTGGCCCCGGCCCCTGATGTTTCCCTGATTCGCTCATAATTCTTCATGGCATTTTTGACCCGGGCCCGTGCTGCCGCCACCTCGGCGTGCGCCTGTTCGATCTCCTGCGGTCGGGTTCCGGCTTCGAATCGTTTTACCACCTCTTGCTGGGCGGCGATTTGCGCCTCCGCCTCTTTGATCTGGGCTTCCAAACGATTGGTTTGCAGTCGCGCCAGAACCTGCCCCGCCGTAACGCGGTCGCCTTCTTCCACCAAAACCTGGGCAATGCGTTCTTGTTCGTTAAACGCGAGGTCGGCGTTTCGGATATCGATATTCCCGTAGATCCTGAGTTCGGATGCAGACTGGTTTCCCTCCGCCTGCAAAAACCACCGAACCCCAAAAATCACAGCCGAAACAAGAACAACCAAAATGATTATTCTGATAAATCGTTTCATTGTACAGATGCTCCACCTTTATTTTTGACAATGTTTTTTTATCCACTAACATTCTTATTTTATTTCATTTGCACAATAGTTTTAATCAATCGATTGAATTAGTCAAGAGATTCAACGTCCTCTTTAACGGTTCAGCCTATAAAATCATCTACCATTCTATGTTACCTTTTCGCTTGACTCAAAAACCTGAATCTCATATGTTTATGTTTCATTTGTGTTTATCCTTTAAAAACATTTAGTTAGGGCAAATTTGTAATGACCGTCAGACGAGTCCTTATTTTCGCTCCCATACTTCTGATTCTGGTTCTGCTTCAGTCTTATTTCTGGGTGCCCACGTACGAGCAGCAAACCAAGGGAAATCCTGCTCGTCTTAATGAATACATTTCGGGATCCATCGGTGATGCCAGTCTTTTAAACCCCATCCTTTCGGCAGATTCCGCCAGCGGCAGTATCAATGACCTGGTGTTCGAGGGTCTCATCGACCGGGATGAACAATTGCGCTTCAGAGGAAGGCTCGCCAAATCATGGAAAATTTTTGAAGACGCGTTCTTTTATGTCAACCCGTCGGCCCGCATACCGGGTCTGGGCCAAGCCGATGCACATACCCTGGCAGATTTCATTAAAAACGCCCAAAAAACAACACGCATAAAAGATCCNNCTGGTTTTAAATACGGTGGACCAGGATCTTTTTCAAAACCTTACCCATCTTCTGGGGAAAGATTACTTTGAATCCTTTCACGGCCAAAACTACTTGAAAAGCGATTATCAGCTTTCCAAAGAACAATGGGCGGCATTCGTCGGAGAATTGATGCCGGCCGTTGAACACAATCCGATTCTTTTGTTTAACTTAAGGCCTGGAGTGAAGTTTCATGACGGTCACCTGATGAATGCCGATGATGTCCGGTTCACATATGAAGCCATTATGAATCCGAAAAACCTGTCACCGCGCATTCCAGATTACGAGCCGGTGAAAACTGTCGAGGTTATGGATCCCCTGACTGTTAAAATCGTTTACAAGCGGCTCTACTCTCCAGCCATCGGGACCTGGGGTATGGGAATCCTTCCCGAACATCTGCTCGATGCTCATGCACTCCAAAAAGAAGCCTTTCGTCTCGGAAAAGATCCGAAAACCTTTTCCATTCGCCAGAGCGCGTTCAACAGGAATCCCGTTGGATGCGGTCCTTTCAAGTTCCAAAATTGGAAGTCAGATCAATACATCACTTTGGATCGTTTTGATGATTACTGGGAAGGACCGCCGAATTATCAGCGTTATGTTTTCCGCATTATCCCCGACCTTCTGACCCAGGAAATGGAATTTTATGCAGGTACAATTGATAGTTATGAGGTTCAACCCCATCAGGTCAAACGCCTGGAAAACGATCCGCGGTTCCAAAACTTTTCCGGGGTTGCTTTCGGATACACCTATATCGGTTACAACACAAGACGCAAACCCTTTGACGATCCCCGGATAAGAAGAGCCCTTGGGATGGCCATAGACATTGAAAAAATCATCAAGTACGTGCTTTACGGCCAGGGCGAACAGATTACCGGACCTTTTGTTAAACAGACCGACTATTACAACCATGCCATCAAACCGCTTGACTACGACCCTAGTGGCGCACTAAAGCTGCTGGAGACAGCCGGTTGGAAACGAAACAAAGCCGGCCGGCTTGAAAAAAACGGCAAACCATTTAAATTCACGTTGATTACCAACAGCGGCAACGATCTTCGAAAGGCCATACTGGCCATTGTCCAGGACGCGTGGAAACAGATCGGCATCGATGTTCACACCGATCTTTTGGAGTGGTCTGTTTTTATCCAGGAGCGCGTGAATAAAAGAGATTTTGATGCACTGATTCTGGGCTGGCAGATGGGTATTGACCCTGATCTTTATCAGATATGGCATTCGAGCCAAACAAATCTATATCAGCTCAATTTTGTCGGCTACAAAAACAAAGAAGCAGATGATCTCATCATCAAAATCCGTCAGGAATACAATTATCAACGGCAGATCGAATTCTGTCACAGGCTGCACGAAATTATTGCCCGTGAACAGCCCTATACATTTCTTTATGTGGGTAAATGGACCGCTGTTTTGGACAAACGCATCGTCATCAAAACTGTCGACGATACCGGAACCATACGGTATGAAAAAATAACCCCCACCAAAACCGGTAATTACAATTTCTATTTTAATAAATGGATTAAGCTTCCACAGGTTCCCAGTTTTATGGAAAAAGGATAGACCATGTTATCATTTATCGGACGAAGTGTTGTTCAAAAAACCATTACACTTTTTTTTGTCTCCATTGTATCCTTTTTGATCATTCATCTTGCTCCTGGAAAGCCGAGCCAGGTGGATCCTTTGAATCCCAAGTTTACCCCGGAAGTCGTGGAACGATTTAAAAAAGAGTTTCACCTGGATAAACCCCTTTATGTTCAATATGTCTATTTTTATCATGATCTTTTTACAGGAAAAACCGTTTCCTGGAAGGACAATCAATCGGTCCTGAAAAAGATTTTGGAACGATTTTTGAACAGCCTTCCCTTATTTTTTGTGGGCACACTCATTACCTGGACCCTTTCGTTTCCGGTGGGAATCCGGTCCGCTATATTCAGAGGCGGCATCTACGACCGCAGCGCTACATTCTTGTCTTATCTTTTAATTTCGATTCCCGGATTTTTCTTTGCCTATGTGCTGATCATTTTCGTCGTCACCTACTTCCACGTCCCGGTGATCGGCATGGAAACGTTTGGTATCGGAGACGCACCAGCGACCTATCTGTTCATGGACCGCATCTGGCACCTGCTTCTTCCCTCCGTGCTTAGCGCCACCGGCGGCATTGCCGTTCTTTCCAGATATGTTCGCAGCCAGATGCTCGAGGTGGAAGGTCAAGACTACATCCGTACCGCCCGAGCCAAGGGCCTTCCCTCTGAACAGGTACACTATAAACACGCGCTTCGAAATGCGCTGTTGCCCTTTGTCACCATGTTCGGCCTCATTTTGCCCGGGCTGATCGGAGGCTCGGTGATCATCGAATCTATTTTTTCCTGGCCCGGAATGGGACGAATGGCCTATGAAGCCATCCTGGCCAGGGATTACCCGATCATTCTGACGGTTAACTTTGTTTCAGCCGTCCTGGTGCTGGTCGGCACCTTTATTTCAGATCTGCTTTATTTGGTTGTCGATCCAAGGATACGCCTGTAATGAATATGGATAAACAAATTTTTCGCAAAGATTTCTATATCGAACCGCCACCGCCACCCAAGCGGACCCGGATGCAGGAATTCCAACGCCTTTTCGGTCAAAACCGGCTCGCCATTTTGGGCCTTTTCATTTTTATCCTATTTTTCTGCTGTGCCGTTGCAGGTCTCTTTTTGACATCGGGGTCCAGGCCCATATTCGATCCTGCCATGATCCGTCTTCAGGAAAAGCTGCGCCCACCATTGGCCAAAGCGAATCTTGATTCGCTGCAACCCCAAGAGGTCCCGGTCTTAGGGGTTTATCTCATGGGAACCGATGATCTGGGTAGAGATGTTTTTGCGAGAATGCTTCAAGGGGCATGGGTTTCTTTGACCGTCGGATTTGTGGCGGTCGGCATATCGGTGCTCATCGGCATGTTTATGGGTGGAATTGCCGGCTATTTCGGACAACACCATATTAGAACAGATCATGTTCTGTTCACGTTAGCCTTAATTTTGGGAACAGGCATGGTGATCGCAAATTTTACTTTTATCGGCACAGTGATTCTATTGCTCTGCCTGGCATACATATTTTATTCTCTCTTAGCCCGGCCCGGATCAACAGAAAAAGAAACGCCGGCCTTAAAAGCGATGCTTCACAGCCATGCGGTATCCGTTGATACCCTGATCATGCGAATCGTGGATATCATGCTCTGTTTTCCGAGCTTTTTTCTAATTTTAACGGTGGTGGCGCTGCTTCCTGCAAGCATATACAACATTATGATCGTCATCGGGCTGACCAGTTGGATGGGGACCACACGCTTTGTCCGTGCTGAGTTTCTGTCATTGAGAGAACAAGACTTTGTCGCAGCGGCAAAGGCGCTTGGTCTGAGCACTTTCAGGATTATCTTTCGTCATATCATGCCCAATGCCATTGCGCCGGTGCTGGTCTCCGCCACCATCGGCATTGCTTCGGCTATTTTAACCGAGGCTGGTTTGAGCTTTCTTGGATTCGGAGTACCCCCGCCCCATGCCACCTGGGGAAACATTCTTTCCAACGGCAAAAACTTTATCTTTGATGCACCCTGGTTGACTTTTATACCCGGAATTGCAATCCTGATTGTCGTGCTCTCTTTTAACCTGTTTGGCGAAGGTCTCAGGGATATCTTGAACCCCAAACTCAGAGAAAGATATTAAATGATCGATGGACGAACGACCAATGACAAGCCCCTTCTTTGCGTAGAAAATTTAAAGGTCTATTTTCAAAACAACGGAGCGCGCGCCCGTGCGGTGGACGGAATCAGTTTCGAAGTTCGGGAAAAAGAGACGGTCTGTATCGTTGGAGAATCCGGATGCGGGAAAACCGTTTCGGCACTTAGCATTCTCGGCCTTATTCCAACGCCGCCCGGAGAAATCGTTGACGGCCAAATTATATTTTCAGGCCAAAACCTTATAACGCTCGATGAAAAAGAAATGCAAAAAATTCGGGGGAATCACATCTCCATGATTTTTCAGGAGCCCCTCACATCCCTGAATCCTGTTTTCACCATCGAAGATCAACTCGGTGAAGCCGTCCGAACCCACAAATCCATCGACGCGGAGGAACTTAACCGATATTGCATTCAACTCCTTAACGACGTTGGTATTCCATCTCCCAAGCAACGACTGAATGACTATCCGCACCAGCTCAGNNATTCTCGCGCTTTTAAGATCTATTCAGAAAAAACGGTCCATGTCGATTCTATATATTTCCCATGATCTCGGCGTCGTTTCAGCCATCGCCAATCGGATTTATGTCATGTACGCGGGTATCATTGTTGAACAGGGCAATACAGACCAAATTTTTCGCTCTACCCGACACCCGTATACACAGGGCCTTTTGGCATCGCTTCCCAGCCTTTCAAAACGGGGCAAAAGACTTTACAGCATCCCCGGCAGCGTGCCGAACCCGGCGTATAAACCCGAGGGCTGTCCGTTTCATCCGCGGTGTTCCCATGCCATTTTATCCTGTCATGAAGAATTTCCCGAAATGTGTGATTACGGCGAGGGACATCAGTCCCGGTGTCCAGTGTTGTTTGAAACCGGAGTTTAAAACAAAAAATGGAATCAAAAAATAAAAATGATCACTCCATTCTTCGCATAGAAGGCTTGAAAAAATACTTTCCCATTCGCCGAGGTTTTTTGCAAAAAATCCATGGATGGGTAAAAGCCGTGGACGGGGTGAGCTTTGAAATCGAACGGGGTAAAACCCTGGGCCTGGTGGGAGAAAGCGGCTGTGGAAAAACAACGATTGCCCGCCTTATTTTGAAACTACTGGAATCGGATGCGGGCAAAATTATTTTTCAGGATCGCGATATCTGCCGATTTTCCGAAAAAGAGATGAAACCGTATCGAAAAGAGATACAGATCATTTTTCAAGACCCATTCGGATCTTTGAATCCCCGTATGACCGTCGGGCAATGTATTGAGGAAGGAATTCGAATTTCGGGCATCAATCACCCATCACGCCGTAAAGAGCGGCTCGAGACGCTCCTGAAAAGGGTGGGCATGTCACCGGACAGCGCGGACCGATATCCCCATGAATTTAGCGGAGGTCAACGCCAACGCATCGGCATTGCCCGCGCCCTGAGCGTTGAACCCTCCCTGATCGTTTGCGATGAACCGGTTTCGGCGCTGGATGTTTCCATACAGGCGCAAATCATCAACCTTTTAAAAGATCTGCAGGATCAGCTGGGGCTAAGTTATCTGTTTATCTCTCATAATCTTAATGTTGTGGGGTATCTTTGCAACACCATTTCCGTGATGTATCATGGGCATATCATGGAATTTGCACCCTCGGAAGATATTTTTAATCATCCCCATCACCCTTATACCATATCCTTACTATCGGCGATTCCCGACCCGGATCCGGATAAAGAATGGCATGTTAAATNNCATCGCTGAAACATCTTGTCGAAAAGATAAGATAGTTTTCGAGAAAGTCGGAGAAAATCATTTTGTCAGATGCTGGAAAGCTGCTAAAAACATTTAAATTAAGTTGCGCACCTGAATTTTTATGTAAACTCATAACATGGTCGTGTTTTTACAAGGCGTTAGCGGCGAAAAATCGTCGCCATGTGTTTTCAAAAAAGGCGGTATGTTTCCCCGAAGCATAATGTCTCGCAGTGCCCTGATACTAAGGGTGTATTGCACGGTTGTCTATACAAGTTCAAATACTTCACACATCCTTAAATATTGGGGTGCGCTGAGGTGTCATGATTCATAGCGGCTTTTTTGAAAATATATGGCGATGGACCGACGTTATCGAAATACACTTGAATAAAATATTGCGTATGACATGGAGGAAAAAGTATGGAACCGGTATTGCTTGAAAAGGAAGGACCCATTGGATGGCTGACATTGAATCGACCGGACACACGGAATGCACTCTCTCTTGAAGTGATGAATGATATGCTCGGTAAACTAAAGACCATCGAACAGGATCAGAATATTCATGTTGTCGTTATCAGGGGAAAGGGGCCTGCATTCTGTGCCGGACACAACCTCAAAGATATGGTCGGAACGGACCTAGATATTCAGCATTTTTACACCATGTTTTCGGTATGCGCGAAGATGATGCAAACCCTTCATAAACTTCCACAACCCGTCATTGCTCAGGTTCACGGCATTGCAACGGCGGCAGGATGCCAGCTTGTTGCNNGCATGCGATCTTGCCATCGCAGAAACCGGTGCCCGATTTGCCACTCCCGGGGCGAAAATAGGCCTTTTCTGCACGACCCCTGCTGTTCCGCTGGTCAGAGTTATCGGAAGAAGAAGAGCTATGGAAATGCTTTTGACGGGTCGATTTATTTCGGCTGATGAAGCTGAAAGGTTCGGCCTGGTGAATCAGGTCGTCTCCCCGGATACGCTTTCCCGGGAGACCAAAAAACTGGCCATGGAAATGGCACAATACAGCCGGTATACCCTCGCTTTTGGCAAGCAGACATTTTACAGCCAGGTAGATCTCAATGAATCATCTGCGTACGAATATGCAACCCATGCAATCGCCATGAACTGTCTTGATAAAGACGCTCAGGAAGGAATGAAGGCCTTTCTCGAAAAACGAGCACCCGTGTGGAAAAATAGATATGAATAAAAGGAACGAGGGAACCCTCGTTCCTTTTTGTTTATTGGAAATAAATTTCTAACGTTTCGAGAACTGGAAGCGAGCACGAGCACCTTTTTGCCCGTATTTTTTTCGTTCCTTGACCCTGGCATCACGCCGAACAAATCCGGCTTTCTTCAATGCCTTTCTCAACTCTGGATTGGCCAGTATCAGTGCCTTGGTAATACCATGCCGAACTGCGCCGGCCTGTCCCGCAACACCGCCACCGACAACACTGCTTTTTACGTCAAACGATTCAAGGGTATTGGTCAAAANNTGTTGACAACAATTCCACCGCTTCCCGGTGTTAACCATATTCTGGCAACGGAAGTTTTTCGTTTTCCAGTTGAATAATAAACGTTTTCCTTTTCCATACAACTCCCTAATAATTAATAGATTATAACGTGGTTTGATTAAACTTCAAGAATCTCCGGTTGCTGAGCCTCATGGGGGTGTTGGTCTCCTGAATAAACCTTCAATTTTTTAAACAGTTTTCTCCCCAGTCTGTTCTTTGGCAGCATGCCCTTAACGGCAAACCGAATGAGATCTTCGGGTCGTTTTTCCATCAGTTTTTTGGCTGTGATGGTTTTAAGGCCCGAGATGTAGCCGCTATGCCGGTAATAATTTTTCTGATCCCATTTCCTTCCGGAGAGGGCAACCTTAGCCGCATTGATGACAATAATCCAATCACCGGTATCCACATGGGGGGTAAAAAGCGGGTTGTGTTTTCCTCGAAGGCGGGCTGCTACGGTGCTGGCGAGTCTGCCCAGAATCGCATTTTCGGCATCCACCAAACACCATCGTCCCTGGTTGTCGTTATCTTTTGCACTATATGTGTACTTTTTCACCTGTTTTTCTCCTTTGAATAAAACCCGCTAGATATAATAGAAAATATAAATGTGTCAAGGGAAAAAAAGCAATCCGAGCCAGGATTTGACACTAAAAATAATTTCTAATATATATTTGAAGCATGTTGGTTTTACAAGAATTTTCTGTGTGATCATTTTTTTTGGGGGGATAAGGTGCAGCCCAATGGAATATTTAGAAACTGAAGTAAAATTTTACCTGCCGAATATAGATCCTATAAGAACCCGCATGATTGAGCTCGGCGCTGTTTTTAAACATCGGACTTTTGAAACCAACATACGATTTGAAGACGCTGAAAAATCGCTGATTCAAAAAAAATGTCTTTTAAGGCTTCGTAAGGACAAAAAAATTACGCTGACGTTTAAATCTGAACCACCCTTTAAAGACCACCAATTTAAAATCTTAAAAGAANNGAGGAACAAGTATACGAAAAATGGCGTGAAATTTATGTGTTGGGCGATACGCACCTTTGTCTGGACACTATGCCCTACGGTGATTTTCTTGAAATCGAGGGTAAAAAAGAATCCATTCAACAATTGGCATCAAAAATCGGTCTTTTGTGGGAAAAACGGATTCTTCTGAACTATCTCGCGATTTTTGATATCATAAAGCGACAATTAAATCTTTCATTTTATGATGTCACATTTGGTAACTTTAACAACATTCGGTTTGATATGGCACCATATCTCAAGCTGATCGAAGCAGATGCCCATTAAATCATAAAAAAAGAGGTGACTTTCTTGAGTCTGTTCATGAGCCTTAAGAAAAAAAGCGAATTAAGATCATCGCAAGACTTTGAATTTTTGAAAACATGACCGCTTCAGGTCTTCTGAAATCTTTTATTTCAGATAAAGAGACGTTACATTAAAAAACACGATGCTTTCTATTTTGACACTCAATTTGCGTTTCGGGCTGGCTGATGACGGGCCCAACAACTGGCAATATCGGCAGAAAGGCTTTCAACCTTTTCTTGAAAAATATCGTACGGATTTTATCGGTTTTCAAGAAGCAAATGACTTCCAGATTGATTTTCTCCATAATGTCTTGACGGAATACAACCACATCGGCAAGCGAAGCCCTTCACCATCTTTCTGGCAAAACAACATTATCTTTTATCAAAAAAACTGGCAATGCATCCACTATGAACATTTTTTTTTGAGCCAAACCCCCTCAGTGCCGAGCCGTTATCGGAAAAGCATCTGGCCGAGACAGTGCACCATCGGTATGTTCAAAAGCACCCGCCGACAGGTGATATGCGTCAATACACATTTGGATTTTGACGTTTCGGTCCAGATCCAAAGCGCCAACCTGATCCTTGACCGGCTGTCTCATCTTCCCAATGATGTCCCCGTAATTCTCATGGGAGATTTTAATACGACGCCTTTCAGTCCCTGTTATAATATTTTCACGGGACATGATGATACATCATCGGAAAATGAAGGTTATTTTAAAGACGCTTTTAAAAAACCTTTTATGGGGACCCATCACGGATTTACCGGAATTACAAAAGGAGATCCCATTGATTGGATTCTCTTTCGGGGGAAGATCACCTTAATAAACAGCAAGGTTATCCAGGATACTTTTAAAAATATTTACATATCCGATCATTTCCCCTTATTTGCTCAATTTGCTTGGGGAGCAAACTCCTAAACATTATGGCTTGTAACCGGCCAGCAAAAGCGCTATAGCATTTTCTACAAAAAATTTCTTTCGGCCTGCAACGTCAAAGGCTTTTTATCCATATTCGGGTGTGAAATCTGAGTATCTTATTATAATAAGAGAATATTATGGGTCTCCTTTCATCACGCATGTCCATCACACGCTACCAAGTTGTGGGTCAAATGAACGGTTCTGTTCATGAAACCGTCTACCAGGGCCTCAAACAACATGCGATTCCAAAAATCGAGGATGACAGCTCTGAAGCCACCGTCGGCTGGACGTCCTTCGAAACCCCGTATTCACCAGATTTTGAGGGCTATTCATTTGTTTTTGGCACCTATTTGGTGTTCGCCCTGCGGATCGACAAAAAATCCATTCCGCCGAAGCTCATTCAGAAACATTATGCCCTTTACGTTGCAAAACGCCTGGCAGATACCGGCCGGCACTATTTATCCGGCAATGAAAAAAAATCCATTAAAGATCATGTTGTCAACACCCTTGTCCATCGGATTCCGGCCGCACCGAATGTGTATGATTTGGT
>DNGT01000124.1 GCA_003486165.1 Desulfobacteraceae bacterium | reverse complement strand
AGATGCAGATTGGTATTTTCCGGATCAGGTGGACAAGGGGTGATTACGGCTGCCATCATACTTGCCGAAGCCGCTGTGCTCTATGAAAACCTGACCGCCGTGCAATCCCAGGTTTACGGCCCGGCAGCCAGGGGCGGTGCAACCCGTACCGACGTTATTATTTCCGAATCAACTATCAATTATCCCAAGGTAATCCAGGCCAATGTACTGGTCTGTCTGACCCAGGAAGCCTACAATCAATATTGTCCCATCATACGACCCGGCGGACTTCTGATTACAGACAGCCGTTTTGTGAAAATCCAGAGAAAGGTCGATGCACAGCAAAAAGAACTGCCCATGTACCGCAACGTTATGGAAAAGATCGGAAAACCCATTGTGTTCAACATTTGCATGCTGGGTGTGGTAATCGCATTGACAAAAATCGTTAAATCAGACTCCATCATGGAAGTACTTAAAGACCGGATTCCTGCCGGCTTTATAAAGATGAATCGTGACGCTCTGGATTTGGGAATGAAGATTGCAGCGGATAGCGAAACCTGATAATCTGTATTGATGTTTCAGAACTCGCCATGTTTTAATTCCGATTCCCAGCCTGCAGGGCTCTACATCCATATCCCTTTTTGCCTTAGAAAATGTCCCTACTGTGATTTTTATTCCATAACAGACCTGTCGCTTCAGACTGCATTCCTGGATGCTCTGGCATCCGAGATGAATATGATCCGTGAACTCGACAAGGAATTTGATACCCTGTATATCGGCGGCGGTACCCCATCAGTCCTGAATATAAAAGCCATCGACAACATTATCAAAACCGCCCATCAATGCTATAACATTCTTTCCAACGCTGAAATTACCCTGGAAGTCAATCCCGGGACGGTGACCCTGGAACAGTTGAAGGGTTACCGGCAAGCCGGCGTCAACCGAATAAGCATGGGAATCCAGTCGTTCAATTCCGCGAATCTTGACTTTCTCAAACGAATCCATTCGGCCAAAGAGGCCAAATTGGCAATAAAATGGGCNNGGCAGTAGAATTTCACCCCCAACATCTTTCCTGTTACATGCTCTCTTTTGAACCAGGCACCCCGATGCACAAAGATCTTCAAAACAGAGTTTTCAATCCTCTCCCCGAGCATCTGGTCTGCGAGTTCTTTGAGATCACTCATTCGTTTTTAAACGCGAAAGGTTATGTTCAGTATGAAACATCAAACTTTGCCCACGAAGTTATCGATGAATCGGGTATTAAAAGCGCTCAATCCAATATATCTCAGCATAACCTGAAATACTGGAATTTCTTACCATATATCGGACTTGGACCTTCAGCCCATTCATTTATTGAGCCACAGCGTTTTTGGAATCATTCAAATGTGAAAAAATACATCCAGAAACTGTCGGCAGGCAGGTTTCCACGGGCAGGAGAGGAATCGTTAAGTCGAGAACAGCTTATGATAGAGGCGGTTTATTTGGGACTGAGGCAGGCAAAAGGGATTGTGATTGATGCCTTTGACAAAAAGTTTGGTGTGAACTTTAAAGCCTTGTTCACCGGGGTTATCAGCCATCTTGAGGAAAAAGGGCTGGTAAAGATGATTCAAAACCGCTGTGCCCTGACCGCTAAGGGGATGCTGTATCTGGACAGTATTGCTGTCATGTTTATCTAAGGCCCGAACGAAAACTGTCTTTTTCGCAAATATTCGTGTCAGACTCAAATTTCAATCNNTATACAATGATCTAATCTCTTTTTAGATAGAACCTTGAAGCCTTGAACCTTTTTACGTGGAGAGCGTCTTAATTAAAACGCTGATATAGAATCTGGCATGGCTCAAGGGTGCAGCCATGTTCGCCCGATGATTGGCCAGGACGCCGTCTAGAGGGCTGTTGGTGATGATCCACGGATTGACTTCAGAAGCATGATGGCACGATTCAATGGCATGATGGAGAACTTCGGTTCCACGACGGGATTCTATGATCCCCGTAAAATCTTCAAGAACCCCCTCCAGGATAGTACCCAGAGCACTGGCAACACCTTTGGCATAGTAAAAGTAGTCGTCAGCCTTAAAAAAACTGACCGGGCTTCCGTCATCCTCTTTGGTTTTAACGAGGTTTTCTTCACAGCTTCCCAACAGATCTTCATATGCCATCAGAAGAGGGATTAAATTGTCAGTCCGGGTGTAAAAGTTGGCCTCTCCTATTTCAAGCTTTTTCATATAGGTTCTGAGTGCATCGAGGCTGTCGTTGTATTTGGATTCCGGAGACGGAAACCAGTAGTCACCAGCCTTGATCATCAACCAGTTCATGCTGTTTTCGAGATTCTCATCAAATGCCGCGGTGGCACCTGTACGGGATATGCGTTCGGTGAGGGCAACGACGGTGCGCCGGGTGACCTCAAGGACCCCTAACTGGGAATTGTTGACGTTGTCCGTAAAGTTCAAAATGTCATTGGGCCGCCACCCCCAGAATCTTTCATTCAGTTCATAATCAAGGGGCGCTATGGTGGCCTCGACAAACGCCACACCTTTGGCTCTGGGTTTGGTTTCTGCTGCTTTTTGAACGCCGTGGGCCGGCGTTTCGCCGTGCTCGGCTGTGGTTTTTTTGCGAGTGGCGGCCAAGGGATGTTCAGGTTTTTTCTCAGCCGTCTCGTGGGTGGGCGCCGCCGCCTCGTGCGTTGCTGCTGCGGCCTTGTGCGCAGGGGTTTGTGCCTCATGTGTCGGGGCCGGAGTATGACTCGGGGTTTTCGCGATATCCTGTTTTGCCAGATAAAGTACTTGATTCGCATTGATCACTCCCACGAGCTTGTTGGTCTTGTCGATCACCGGAACCGATGGCAGGTGGTACTGATCAATCAGTGCTTTCACATGTTCCATATCCAAGCCGGTATTGACTGTATGTATATCGGTGATCATGAAATCTTCGAGTATGGTTTCTGCAGAGGCAAATAACAATTGATTCAGGGTAATGGCACCCATAAACGTTTCATGCTCATCAACCACAAATATTTGGGTTGGCTGTTTTATCTCCTGGTGCGTCCCTTTGAGAAATTCTACAGCTTCCTTGGCGGTTAGATCCTTGTTTAAAGCGATAAAATCCGTTGTCATGATATTGCCGGCGGTATCCTTTTCGGATTCTTTAGGACTGGCTGTCGTTTTATGGCTTTTGTCTTCCGGCAA
>DNGT01000505.1 GCA_003486165.1 Desulfobacteraceae bacterium | reverse complement strand
GATGCAGGGACCACCGCGCTTTTAGGACCGATTGCCGTCCCAATGGGTATTATGAGCGGTGTTCAGGGTGAACCCTGGGCCATCGGACTTGCCACGGCTTTTGCCACGTCTTTTGCCCATTTTCTGATCGTTGGAACACCAAATAATGCCATTGTTTACGGTCTTGGCGTTTATCCGGATACCGGTCAACGAATGATCAGCCCCATCGACTTTGTCAAATACGGGTTTGTGCTCTGGCTTATTTCGCTGGCGATCGTGTGGGTATTGGGTTTTATGGTGCTTTATAATGTGGTGGGATTTCCGGAAGGGATCACCGAGACGGCAAAGGCAGTCCTTTTGAGCAACCCGCAATAATTTTTAGGGGCAGGGGGTACCTATGAAAATAAGAATACTTTTAGTGGATGATGAAAAAGAATTTGTAGAGACGCTGGCCGAGCGCCTAAAAACCAGAGGTTTTCATGTTACGGAAGCCTATAGCGGCGATGAGGCTCTGGAAATACTGAAAGAATACAATTTTGATGTAACCATTTTGGACGTTCAGATGCCGGGGATGGATGGTATCGAGGCATTAACTGCGATAAAGAAACTGAAACCGTTGACAGAAGTGTTGATGCTGACCGGCCACGGAACCATTGAAACAGCCATTGAAGGCATGAAAATCGGTGCTTTTGATTTTCTGCTAAAGCCATGCAAAATGGACGTCTTGCTGGAGAAGATCAACGGGGCATTTGAGCGGAAATCAGAGCATGAAGAACGGATTCGAAAAGCGATGGTGGACAAACTGTCAACATCGCCCATGAGCGTTTTTGACAAATGATCCTGCAATGCTTGAAATAATTTAACAGCGGCAAGTTAGAGCTTTTTTAGGAGGGAAATACCATGATGAAGCCATTGGTTTTGTTGGTGGATGACGAGACCCCCTTTGTGGAAACAATGACAAAACGTCTTTCAAAAAGGGACCTCAGAATCATCACAGCTTTTAGCGGCGAAGAAGCCCTTGAAATACTGGATAAAAATCGAAATACAGATGTTGTTATCCTCGATGTCAAGATGCCGGGAATGGACGGTATTGAAACGCTGGAAAAGATACGAAAACAGTTTCCCTTGATAGAAGTCATCATGCTCACCGGTCATGCCACCGTGGAGTCTGCCATAGAGGGGATGAAACTGGGTGCTTTCGATTATTTGATGAAACCCTGTGAAATAGAGCAGCTTTTGACCAAAGTGCAAGAGGCTGCCAAGAAAAAAAGAAACCACGAAGAGAAAATTAGAGAAGCTCGGGTCCGTGAGGCACTTTCAGCTCACGGTTTGGAATAAGACGTAAACCGAAAATATCATATTAATTTTGTTGCTGTGCATTCCCTGATTTGTAAATGTGAAACAGGGGATGCACAGGAGGTCTCTCTTTAGTGATAATTTACAACGACCTTGACGTTGCGAATTTGAAAAATGTTGAAAAAGATAAGTTTGAGAACCAGGATATTAATAAATATAACCGCTCTGGTAGTCATTACGATCATAGGTGCGTTGGTGATGGTTGGGTATACGTACCGGATGGAAGGACTTTTGGCCCAGATCATCGACAAGTACATGGTGGGACTCCAGACAGCTCAATCCCTGGAAAATGCCCTGGACAACCAGAAGGGATTTGCTTCCTATTATCTATTGGATGGAAATCCAAATTGGCTCAAAAAGATGGCGGAATACCGCCATCTTTTTGAGGATAAACTTGAAAAAACGAAGCGCCTTGCCACAACAGAAGAGGAAAAAAGAGTTCTGGATCTTATAGAATCGGAATATGCAAAATACATCGCCGCCAAAGACCAGGTTGTCGATTATTATAAGTCCGGAGATCGCGAAAAAGGTAAAAAACTCCACGTAAAAGTGCGAGACAGTTTTTTCGAAATCCTTAAGCTTTGCGAAAACGGCAAACAGCTTTTCAGTGATAAGGCTCAAAAAGCTAAAATAGAGAGCTTAAATCAGGCCAAAAAACTCAGGATTATTGCTGGATCGGCTGTGCTGGTGATTCTTTTCTTGGGTATCATACTGACTTTCTTTTTGCTGCATGATATTCTTAATCCGATTCGAAGGTTGGCCTTGGAAACAGATCGTCATAACGGCACAAAAGAGGAAGGAGACGAGGTTAAGGCGCTCAGTCGGAGCGTGTATGATTTGAAAAAAACATTCAATGAAACTCAATCTGAACTTGAAAAGAGCCGCGAACACCTCTTGCAGTCGGAAAAATTGGCACTGGTGGGAAAATTGGCGGCCGGTACGTCGCACAGCATCCGAAACCCGTTAACTTCCGTTAAGATGCGCCTATTTTCCCTGAGCAGAAGCGTCAATCTTGCTGGTGATCAGAAAGAAGACCTTGACGTCATATCAGAAGAAATCAATCATATTGATAATATCTTACAAAACTTCCTTGAGTTTTCCCGACCCCCCAGACTCAAGTTGCAAAACGTTTCGCCCTCGGACATTGTGGACCAGGCAATTCAACTTTTACATCATCGTCTGGAGTCTTACGAGGTTTTCATCAAGATTCAAAGAAAAGAACCTCTTCCGTTGGTTCAAGTTGATCCGGAACAATTGAAGGAAGTTCTTGTCAACATTATCGTCAATGCATGTGAGGCCATGGGGCAGGGCGGATCAATTATTATCTACGAAGAAACCGTTATTGAGCGGGAAAAATTTAGATCGGCTGTGATCCGGATAAGCGATAACGGACCCGGTATTCCGGATGCCATACAATCGAAAATCATGGAACCTTTCTTCACGACCAAGGAAGACGGCACGGGACTCGGATTGAGCATAGCCAAGAGGATTGTTCAAGAGCACGGCGGAAGACTGGATATAAAATCAAAGGAAGGCAATGGATCAACGTTTATCATCACACTGCCGATAAAAGGATCACAACATGACGACCATCCTTATCATTGATGACGATGATCAACTTCGAAAAAGCTTTAATAAACTTTTGACTGAAGAGGGTTATTACCCGAAATCTGCTGCTTCAGGAGAAGCAGGTCTTAAGTTAATCAAGGAACAATTACCGGATGTGGTGATCCTTGATATGCGTTTGCCGGGGATGAATGGGTTCGAAACCTTCCAGGCCATTCATAAAATGGAACCCAAACTTCCGGTAATCATAATGACCGCTTTTGGAACCACTGAAACCGCCATTGAAGCCACCAAAATGGGGGCATTCGATTATATTCTCAAGCCTTTTGATATTCCGGAGATGCTCGTGGTAATCAAACAGGCTTTGGAAGCAAGCCGGTTTATGCGTTCTCCGGTAGATATGGACCCTATACCGGAAAAAAGCTTTCGCGATGCCATCATTGGACGAAGCAGACCCATGCAGGAGGTTTACAAGACCATCGGCCGGGTTTCCGAAACAGAAGCAACGGTTCTGATTCGCGGAGAATCGGGAACNNGTAGGAAAGATCGAGCAGGCAAACGGCGGTACCGTATTTTTGGATGAAATCGGCGATATGCCCCTGAGTATCCAGGCCAAGGTCTTACGCTTGCTCCAGGAAAAGAGTATTGAGCGATTAGGGGGCAGAACCACCATCCCCGTAGATGTGAGAATTATCGCAGCCACCAACCGTGACCTTGAATCGGCCATCGTTCAAGGCCGGTTTCGGGAAGACCTCTATTACCGCCTCAAGGTGGTTTCTATCTTTTTACCGCTCTTGAAAGATCGACTCGAAGATATTCCGGCACTGACAGACTTTTTCCTTGCGCGATATTCACGGGAGGCGAAAGTCGAAAATCCGGGAATCACCAAAAAGGCCAAAGCTTTTCTTGCAACACATCCCTGGAAGGGCAATGTGCGTGAGTTGGGCAACACCATTCAAAAAGCGCTGATTTTTAATCGTGGGACGCCTATTTCCCAGGAAGATATCTTACAGGCGATTAAAGGAGATACTGTTTGTATTTCAGTAAATTACGAAAAAGATGAACAGGCCATGCGTCAATGGGTACGCAAAATGCTGACGTCACCATCCGATGAAAAGCGCTTTGAGGACTGCATGGACCGGTTTGCCAATATCATTATCAGCGAGGCGCTCAATTTTACCGACGGGAATCGATCACAAGCGGCAAAACTCCTTGGCCTTTCCAGGCCTACCTTGCATTCCAAGATCGAAAAATTTGGTCTTGAGTTCAAGACCTCCGTCAAAGAAGATGTATCATAGTTTGTGTGTTTACATTTTGTAAAGAATTTCGACACTCCTTCCCTGTTTATCCAAAATAAAAAACCCGGCCAGTCTCAGAGGATATTTTAACTTATCGATATGTTAACTCATCTTATCTACAGCAATCATTTTTGGCATGTCTTCTGCAGTTATTGATTATGATGTAATAATTTTTACGAATATAAACTGCACCAGTTAATCGTCTGCTCATGTTATGATGGATAAGGCTTATGAAAATTTCAATTCCAAAAGAAGCTGTAACTCAAATCATGGCGAATTATAATTGCTCTGAGGAAGAAGCCGCCAAAGCATATCTTGAGGCGCAAGAAAGGGCCGGCGAGGCATTTCAATCTTTTCTTGAGAATCGATTTTCTTCACAAAAAAAGATGCCGGAGCATGTTGAACCTAAAACCTTTACACCCAAAGAAATCAAAAAACATTTGGACAAGTATGTCATTGGACAGGAGGAATATAAAAAGCGACTGGCCATTGCCGCAGCCTATCATTTCGCCATGATCAAATATCTCCGAGAACATCCGGAAGATCAGACGGTAAAAAGATTCCGAAAGAAAAATACGATCACTGCAGGGCCGTCAGGCAGCGGCAAAACCTATTGTGTGGAGGTTTTAGGAGATCTTTTGCAGGTTCCGACACTCATCATTGATGCCACGGACTATACGGAAGCCGGTTATGTGGGAAAAAGTGCCGATGATATGGTTCGTGAGTTGATTGATTTAGCGCCGGGACATAATCGGGAAGAACAGTCACGATTCATCAGCAGATATGGCGGCCTGATATGTATTGATGAAATTGATAAAAAAGCAAAAGACGGTTCATTGGCCGGACATGATATTTCAAGAGAAGGATTTCAAAGGTCGGTTTTAAAACTTATCGAGAGAAAACTCGTTCCCATCAACAATCCGTATTCCGCTGCCTCGCAAATTCAGGAGGTCATTGACCGACAAAAGGGAGAAAAAGCCGTTAAACAGGACAGCATGATCAGTACGGAGAACATCTTGTTTATATTGGGGGGCTCTTTTGAAAGGCCGGGTGACAATCTGGAGTCCATTGTAAAGAAACGTTTGCAGCATAAAGGCCGGGTACGGGAAGATGGCAGTGTCGAGATCAAAGGATTTGCTTCTGACGAGAAGAAGAACGAAAAAGGCCAGTTAAAAAACTATTATAGGGAAGCGGAAGCGGATGATTTTAT
>DNGT01000176.1 GCA_003486165.1 Desulfobacteraceae bacterium | reverse complement strand
GTGAGTGCAGTGAGAACACCATTGGGAAGTTTCAATGGTTCATTGGGGAATATCGGCGCCACCCGATTGGGTGCTGTGGTGATCGAAGCAGCGGTTGAACGGGCAGGTATTCAAAAGGATGCTGTCAATGAGGTGATTATGGGAATGGTACTTCCGTGCGGCTACGGACAGAATCCCGCCAGACAGGCGGCTGTTATGGCTGATATGCCTTTTGAGGTTGAATGTATCACCGTGAATAAGGTTTGCGGTTCAGCATTAAAGGCGGTGATGCTGGCTGCACAGGCGATTCAGGTGGGTGATGCGGATGTTGTCGTTGCCGGCGGGATGGAAAACATGAGTATGGCACCGTATTATCTTGAAAAAGGACGTTTTGGATATCGTATGGGACCGGGCAAGCTTGAAGATCATATGGTTCATGACGGTCTTTGGGATATTGTCAATGATTTTCACATGGGTGTTTCCAATGAGCTGTGTTCAGAAAAATACGACATCAGCCGAAAAGACCAGGATCGTTATGCCGCAGAATCGTATCGTCGTACACTTGAAGCCATCCGCAGCGGTCGATTTAAAGATGAAATCGTTCCTGTTGAAATCCCCCAACGAAAAGGCGATCCTGTTATTTTTGATCAGGATGAATGTCCCCGTGAGACGACCTTTGAAGACCTTTCAAGAATGAAACCGGCGTTTAAAAAGGACGGAAGAGGAACGGCCGGCAATGCATCCATCATCAGTGACGGTGCGGCAGCCGTGGTGGTCATGTCAAAAGAAAAAGCCAAAATGCTGGGATGCCGGGTTATGGCGACCATCGGCGCTCAGGCGTCTTTTGGTATGGACATGAAATACCTTCTTGTGGCACCCATCTGGGCCATTCCCAAATGTTTGAAGAAAGAAGGGATTTCCCTTTCAGATGTCGATCTTTTTGAGATAAACGAAGCGTTCAGCGGTTCGACGGCGGCGGTGCTGAAGGAGCTTAACCTGGATCATGCAAAAGTAAATGTAAACGGTGGGAGTGTTGCTTTGGGACACCCCATCGGTGCCAGCGGATGTCGAGTGCTGGTGTCACTTTTGCATGAAATGATTCGACAGGACAAAAAGATCGGGGTTGCTTCGCTGTGTCTCGGGGGTGGGGAAGGGGTTGCCATGGTGGTAAAACGATAGGAGAGAAAAATGAACATAAAAACATTCGGCGTTATTGGTGCAGGTCAAATGGGAAACGGTATTGCTCAAGTTGCTGCTTTGAGCGGCATTGAAGTCATCATGAACGACATCAAGGCCGAATTTGTCGAAAGAGGTTTTACTAGCATAAAGAAGAATTTAAGGCGAAGTGTCGACAAAGGAAGAATGACCGATGAAGAGATGAATGCCGTTCTGGAAAGGATCAGAACCAGCGCAGACATCAAAGATATGGCGTCCGTCGATTTTGTTGTCGAAGCCGCCACAGAAAATGAAACCATCAAGTTTCAAATATTTAAAGATCTGGATCAAATCTGTGAACCTCATGTGATTCTGGCCACCAATACATCTTCCATTCCCATCGGACGGATTGCATCCCACACAGGGCGCCCGGGAAAAATTATCGGAATGCATTTTATGAATCCGGTTCCGGTAATGAAACTGATTGAGATTATCCGTGGGCTGCGAACAACGGATGACACGTTTAAAATCACATGGAACTTGGCTGTAAAGCTGGGTAAAACACCGGCTGAGGCAAATGATTATCCCGGTTTTATCATCAATCGAATACTCATGCCCATGATCAATGAAGCGGTGTATTGCCTGTATCATGGTGTGGGTTCCCGGGAAGATATCGACACTGTCATGACACTGGGCGCGAACCATCCCATGGGTCCTCTGGCACTGGCGGATCTCATCGGATTGGATACCTGTCTGGCAATTATGGATACACTTTTCGATGGATTTAAAGATACAAAGTATCGGCCCTGTCCGCTGCTCAAACGATATGTTGAGGCCGGCTGGCTGGGCAGAAAGACGGGACGGGGATTTTATGAATATAAATAGTATCTAATCATAGATTTTGAACAATATTTCTAAGCTATGGATCGACACTAAGTAAGGAGGCGATATGGCCGGAAAGAGAGCCGAGGCTGTTGCCCCGGTGGGAAAGAAGATAAAAAAGGAGCGGTTAAAAAAGAAGATGTCATTAGATCGTGTTGCCAATGAAACCGGTTTTTCAGTCGATTATCTGAAAGAAGTGGAGAGTGGTAAAAAAATTCCCCCGGTGGGCGCTCTTTTGCAGATTGCAAGAGCGTTGGAGATAGATTCAGGTTTTTTCTTAAAAGAACAGGAGACGAGCTTAAGAAGTCGTATCAAGGCCTTTACAAAGCGTACTGAAAACTATGCATATACGACCCTTACGCCGGGCGCTGAAAATAAACATTTAAAGGCGTTCAAAGTTTCCATCGACGCCATGACGGATCATAAAGGGGTGGGATACCAACACGAAGGTGAAGAATTTGTTTATGTGCTAACCGGAAAGGTTGAAGTGGTTGTGGGAGATCATATAAACACGCTCGATGTTGGAGATTCGCTGCACTTTAATTCGGGGATTCGACACCAGTTGAGAAATATTGGAAATGAAAAAGCCGAACTTATCGTTGTCATCTATGGACCTTAGAAGTCAAAATAATTTGGCTCAGGGTTGTCAGGGATCGATGATTTAAGGCTTGAGGTTTTTGTCCGGACGGGTCCTGATGCGTCTTGGGTATTTAAAAATTGGTGTTCTAAAACAAACATTATGAGGGAGCAATCCATGTCTTTTGCGCTGACCGATGAGCAGATCATGATTCAGACCATGGCCCGGGAGTTTTCAAGAAAAGTGGTGGCCCTTACCGCTGCGGAACGCGATCGAACCAAGGAATTTCCGTCAGAAAATCTAAAGAAGATGGGAGAACTGGGATTCATGGGAATGATGGTTCCGTTTGAGTATGAAGGTTCAGGAGCCGACACGGTGAGCTATGTACTGGCCCTTTCAGAGATTGCCTACTCCTGTGCTTCAACCGCAGTGGTTATGTCTGTCCACAATTCCATAGTATGTGAAAGCATTTACCGGTTGGGAACCGAGGATCAAAAAAACAAATATTTAAAACCCCTTGCATCAGGAGATATTATCGGCGCCTTTGCCATGACCGAACCCCACGCNNAATGGCACAAAACGTTTTATTACATCGGGGCGGAATGCAGGCCTGGTTATTGTAACCGCTATCACAGATGAAGCAAAACGTCACCATGGTATCAGTGCGTTTTTGGTTGAGAAGGGCACGCCCGGATTTACCGTGGGCAACGAAGAAGANNGCGGACGTATTGGTATTGCAGCCCAGTCGGTAGGTGTTGCAAAGGCGGCATTCGACGCGGCTGTTAAATATGCTAAAAACAGGGAGCAGTTCGGGCAGCCGATTTCAAAATTTCAGGGATTGCGATGGATCATTGCGGATATGGCCACGGAAATTGAAGCGGCTCGACAGTTGATGCTTTCCGCTGCAGCCATGAAGGACAGAGGGGAAAAGTATACGGCACAGGCGTCCATGTCCAAGCTGTTTGCTTCCGAAATGGTCAACCGGATAACTGCAAAAGCACTTCAGATGCACGGCGGATATGGATTTATTAAAGACTATCCGGTTGAACGTTTTTACAGAGATGCCCGAGTGTTTACCATATATGAAGGAACCTCAGAGATACAGCGGATAGTGATTTCCAACCATATCCTAAAGGATAAACGCCGCCCGCATCACGGATCGTGAAAATGCG
>DNGT01000181.1 GCA_003486165.1 Desulfobacteraceae bacterium | reverse complement strand
AAGACATACCATATAAATTTTTTGGGTTTGCTGTCTCATGATACAGAGTCGTATCATTTTTGTCATTTATTTTGATACATTCGGTTTTTTGTTTGAAGGTATTCTTCTGAAATAACTGACAGTTATACGATGGCAATGCATTGGCATGTTTGTTGCTTTTAGAATTTGCAATTGATTGTAGAGTAAGAAAAAATTTTCAGTAAACCTGAAAAAACAACACCTTAAAAAAAGGAGGTAATTCATGAAAATCAACATAGAAAAAAACCTCGTCGAATTTACACCCGAGAATGCCGATGAGACAATAAAACTTCAATCTTTATGGAGGATGATGGTTGATTGTGCCAGATTCAACAGAAAGTTGGTGCCTATTGGAGAGTATATTCCACAGCAGAGTGAATTTGCTAGATTTGTAATCGAAGGAGAAAAGGGTGCCGGGATTGACGAGTATCCTGAAGTCTATGTTGATGAGGATTGCCAATGCATTTGCTATACATGCAATAAATATGTAAAGTTAAAAAAAGGTGAAAGAATTCCCCCTTGTTGTGGAAAACTTATGGAAGCATTAGATTAAAACAATACTGATATTTTCACTTTTAAGGATGCTTGTAGGGCATCTTAGCATATAGTTCAAAGAGGCATGGACACATTTAGCCCTGCCTCTTTTTTATCTTAAGAGGGAAAAGATCTTCAAGACATAAAAAAAACGATAGAAAGAAGTAGAGAGTAGCTATAAGTAACAATACGCTCCAGTTTGTTGAGGACGTTCAGCCCTCCAAGGGACAGCCGCGAAGATGCGGGTTGCGGCTACCGATGAGCTAAGTGTTGGCCTGGAAAAGGAGATATGTTAGGATGAAAAGACTCCTCTTTTTTATTCCGATCCTCTTAACAGCCTGTGTAAACATTCCAGAAAATATTCTACCTGTTACTGGTTTTGATATCGATCGATATTTGGGCACTTGGTACGAAATAGCCAGATTGGATCACTCCTTTGAAAGAGGATTAGAAAGAGTAACCGCACAATACAGCCTTAGGGATGATGGTGGCATAAAGGTTGTCAATAAAGGGCTCGATCCCAAAAAAGATAGATGGAAAGAAGTGATCGGGAAAGCATACTTCGCAGGTGATTCAAATCTTGGCAGTTTAAAGGTATCCTTTTAAAAAAGGAGGTTGATGATGAAAACACTCAATTCGAAAGACAAGGCCCCTCATTTTAATCTAAAGGACCAGAATGGTCGGAATGTACAACTTTCCGATTTTACCGGAAAGAAACTGTTTCTTTATTTTTTCCCCAAAGCCAACACTTCCGGCTGAGCCACACAGGCAAAAAATGTGCGGGACGCACTGGAAGAATTAAAAGAAAAGAACATAGCCGTCATAGGAATCAGTCCGGATACGCCTGAAACACAGAAGAAATTTGATGAAAATCACGATCTGGATTTTTCTTTGCTTTCCGATCCGGATCATAAAATTGCAGAGGCTTTTGGCGTTTGGGGTGAGAAAAAGATGTACGGTAAAACCTTTATGGGAATCATTCGTTCATCTTTTCTCATTGATGAAAATGGAAACATCGAAAATGCCTGGTACAAAATCAGTCCAAATAATACGGTTCCCGAGTTGATGAAGGTGCTGGATTAAAATGACGCATTACGAAGACATCAAAAAACAAATACGAGAACTTTTAATTAACCAAAAATTGGGCGTTTTATCCACCCATCATTCCGGACAACCCTACGCCAGTTTGATTGCGTTTGCAGGTAGAGAAGACCTTAGAGAAATATTTTTTGTAACCCCAAGAACAACTAGAAAATTTGCAAATTTATCGGCGGATTCAAGAGTAGCAATATTGATTAACAGCAGTTTGAATATGGATTCTGATTTTCATGAGGCGGTATCCATAACAGCCTTGGGCAATGCCAAAGAAATCAATAAGGCCGAAAAATATGAAATTCTCAGTCTTTACCTAACCAAACATCCATATCTGGAAGCATTTGCAACATCGCCAACATGTGCCGTAGTGCGAGTATCCATAAAGACATATGTCATGGTAAAAAACTTTCAACATGTCATGGAGCTGCATATCGATTAATGAACTGGATCCTATCACCATTGGAAGTCCGGCCAGATCATCGAAACCGTATCGGACCCAAAGCGTATGCGTTGTCCGTCATGTCTCGAGAGGGATTTAATATTCCGGACACCTTGTTTCTCACTGTTGATGCGTATAGCGCGTTTGTGGATGCTTCCGGATTACGAGAGCGCATACTTCTTGAGTTGAATCGTAAGGAATTTAAAGACATGCGATGGGAAGAGATCTGGGACTGTGCCACCCGCATTCGACATATGTTCTTGAAAAAGCAGATCCCGGGGCCCCTCAAATCATATTTAACCGAGAAAATTGGATCACGCTTCAGCGGTAAGACCCTTGCCATCCGATCATCGGCACCGGACGAAGATGTTTCAGGTTCCTCTTTTGCGGGCTTACATGAATCGTTTGTCAACGTGCGGGGAACATCATCGATCCTGGATCGTATCCGATTGGTCTGGGCGTCATTGTGGTCTGATGCTGCCCTCCTGTATCGACAGGAAATCGGATTGGACGTTGAAAAAAGCGCAATGGCCGTTGTGCTTCAGGAAACGGTGACAGGAGATCGATCCGGTGTGGTTTTCAGCCAGAATCCCAATGACAAGACCCAAGTCATTATCGAATCTGTCTACGGGTTGAACCAGGGACTTGTGGATGGAATGGTAGAACCGGATCGCTGGATTCTGGATCGCGACAAAAAAACGGTGCTGTCCCATAAACCGGCTCAAAGGGAACATTGGATGGTTCCATCAGAACACGGCGCAGAGATGGCGGCCTTGCCCGAAAATTTGTCCGGCCGGCCCCCTCTGAGCAGCGAGGAGGCACTTGGCATATGTGATTTGGCATACCGGGCGGAAAGCTTATTTAAAGCCCCGCAGGATGTTGAATGGACCATTAAAAATGATACGCTGTTCGTCCTCCAATCGCGCCCCATAACAACCTTGTCGCCCAGTGAAACAGAAGATAAACGTGCCTGGTATATCAGCCTTCACCGAAGTGTTGAAAATCTAAAAGCGCTTCGTACCACCATTGAAGAAACGCTGATTCCTGAAATGGCAAAAACCGCCAAAGATCTTGCGGAACAAGATATTACGGTTTTATCCGATCAAGGATTGGCAGATGAGGTTAGACGGCGCTGGAAGATTAACCAGCACTGGGTCAACACATATTGGGAAGAATTTATTCCATATGCCCATGGGGTTCGCCTTTTTGGTCAGTACTATAATGATGCCATGCGGCCGGATGATCCGTATGAGTTCATGAATCTTCTAACCCAAACCAAAATGGTAAGCCTTGAAAGAAACCAACTGATGGAAGAGTTGGCATCCTTGGTTCGCGAAGATCGTCAACTTTTTGAACGTTTAAAAGTCGGGGAGCCGTTGGATCTCGATTTGGAATTCGGAGAGAAGGTGAATCAGTTCATCGAAAAATTCGGGGATCTGTCCTGTGCAGTTACCGGTGGCACAGAATGTGCCACTGATACAAGGCCGCTTTTTAAACTGCTTTTGGAGATGGCGGTCATCCCGTCTTCATTGTCATCTCGTAAAAAGCCGAAAGACGCCCTGGCATTGCAACAGAGATTTTTCGAACGTTTTCAAGGTCCCAAGCGCAAAGAAGCTGAGGAACTGTTGGATCTTGCGCGCAGCAGCTATCGCCTTCGAGACGACGATAATATTTATCTGGGTAAAATTGAAGCGCAGCTGATAAGCGCTGTGAAGGAGGCAACGTCCCGTGTTGAAAGTTCCGAGCGCCGGGGAACACACAAATCCGAACTTGATGATCTCAAATCGGTGATTCATGATTTGGATTATGGCAACAGACAGCGTAAACTGACGGACTCCAGTAACGAATATGGACTTAAGGTAAATCCCAGGCAACTTGTGGGACAGCCGGCCGGACCTGGATTGTCCAGGGGTAAAGCTCGGGTTATTCGCCACCATTTGGATTTACAGGACTTTAAAAACGCTGAAATCCTTGTCTGCGATTCGGTGGATCCGAATATGACATTTGTGATACCTTTGGCTGCAGGCGTCATCGAACGCCGGGGGGGGATGTTGATTCACGGCGCCATCATTGCCAGAGAATACGGATTGCCGTGCGTCACCGGCATACCGGATGCAACATTTTTGATTCATACCGGCGACGACATTACTGTGGATGGGTTTCTAGGGATTGTTACCATTTCACAAAGAGATAAATTGTGATTCGGTCAAGCCGTCCAAAATCAGAAATGAGTTTATCTTTATACGGATAAGTTCTGATTCCGGATGGTGTATGAAATCTTTCATATGAGGAAAAGATGCCAGCATCCTGTCTCGAATCTTTTGTTTTTTGTTCTTATCGATAAGGGGAATAAAAACACCGGCAATGGTCAACGCCTGAGCGTTGGATCTTGGTTGCGTTTCCCGGGAATCGATCAAAAGGCTGACCAAAGGGTTTTTTTGAAGGTTATTAAATTTGGTTGTATTTCTGTGTGTCACCATGTAAATTTCTTCACAGGCTGCATCGGTGGTATAAGCCATAAGTGAACAATACGGCTTGTCACCGGAAACCGTGGCCAGAACACAAATATTTTTCTTTCTGACAAAATTTTTCATTTTTTCAAGCATCATTAAACGTCCTTTGATTAACCTGTTCGCAAAGATTCTCATTTGGATTATAGACATTTCCACGGTGAAAGTAAAACCCTAATTGATCGTAAACAAAATAGGAAAAATGTTTTATGTATTTGATTTATTATTCACTTTACTGAAATCAGATGCTTTTTCTGAACGCTTTTATGAATGAGATAAATTTATTAAAAAAAATCCTATTTTGTCTACCTTTCAGGAAAGGCGATGATACCCTATCTTCTTTGTTATCAGGGACTCGCAATAGACGACTACGGCTTCACNNACCGTATAAAAAATCGATGGATAATCATCAAGAATCATGAGGTAAGCCATGGACGAAAAAATAAAACTTGGTGTTAGTGCTTGTTTAATGGGTGAGCAGGTCCGTTGGAACGGCGGACATTCAAGGGATAGATATCTGACCGACATACTGGGTCAATACGTGGAATATGTTCCGGTGTGTCCTGAAGTGGAATGCGGGATGGGCGTTCCCCGGGAGACCTTGCGTCTTGTGGGTGATCCGGACAACCCGAATCTGGTCACTTCTAAAACAAATATCGACCACACTCACAGGATGACCGAATGGGCACGGAAAAGGGTTGAAGAACTGAAAAAAGAAAATCTGTGCGGATTTGTTTTCAAAAAAAACTCTCCTAGCAGCGGCTTGTATAGAGTTCCGGTTAGAACTTTTAAAGGAATGCCCAATAAAAAAGGGCAGGGCATATTTGCCCGAGTGTTTACGGAGCACTTTCCGTTAATTCCTGTGGAAGAAGACGGCCGGCTGAATGATTCCAAACTCAGAGAGACCTTTATCGAGCAGATTTTTACCTTGATGCGCTGGCGGGAAACGCTGTCCAAAAAGAAAAGCATGGGGAATCTAATCGATTTTCATACCCGGCACAAGCTGCTGATCATGTCACACAGCCCCAACCATTCAAGACTGATGGGTAAGCTGGTTGCCGAAGGTAAAGCCATTCCCATGGAAGATTTGTTTACCCAATACGAGACCCTGTTGATGGGGGCTTTGGGCCTGCAAACCACTCTAAAGAAGCATATCAATGTGCTGCAACACATCATGGGATATTTTAAAAACCAGCTGTCTCCTGACGAGAAGCAGGAACTGCTTGAAATTATCGATCGGTACAGAAAGGAATATGTTCCTTTAATCGTACCGGTGACCCTTCTCAATCATTACGTGCGAAAATACAAACAACCGTATCTGGCAGAGCAGGTTTATTTAAACCCGCATCCTATTGCACTTAAGCTGCGCAATCATGTATAATCTTTCACGAGCCCGAGGCTTTCATATGTAAGGCATATAAGAGCGAAGCCATAGTGAATATTGTTAATATCAAAACATATGAAAGCCTCGGGCTCGTGAAAGATTCAGGTAGAGAGACGAGGTGATTTCAATGAAAGACGGAAAACCGATTCTGGTTGCCGGGGCCACCGGCTATGTGGGAGGCCGCTTGATTCCAACCTTGCTTGAAGCAGGTTATACCGTTCGCGCCATGGGTAGGTCCCTTGAGAAATTGGCCTGTCGTCCATGGGGTCATCATGCAAAAATAGAACTTGTCAAAGGAGATGTTCTTGACAGGGAATCCTTGGAAACGGCATTGTCAGGCTGTGGGGTGGCCTATTATCTGGTNNCATTCCATGATCGCTCAGAAACACAAGTTTGTTGAAGCCGACCGAAGGGCCGCTCAAAATATGGTGTCGGCAGCTGAATCCGCCGGTATTGATCGGATCATCTATCTGGGTGGCCTTGCGGAGAAAAAAAACGGCCCCTTAAGCAAACATCTTCGTTCTCGAATTGAAGTAGCGGACATTCTTCAATCCGGTAGGGTTCCCGTAACCGATTTGCGAGCACCCATGATTTTGGGATCCGGCAGTGCTTCCTTTGAGATATTGCGATACCTGGTGGAACGCCTTCCCGTGATGATCACACCGCGCTGGGTAAGATCCTTGAATCAGCCCATTGCCATCCGAAACGTTGTCAACTATTTGGTCGGCTGCCTCGAACACCATGAAACCATCGGCCA
>DNGT01000319.1 GCA_003486165.1 Desulfobacteraceae bacterium | reverse complement strand
CGCGTCATGCCGCACAGCAACGATCCCGGTCGGTTCAAGCGCATCGTCAAACAGATGCAGTCGGTCAAGCTGGTCACCCTGTCGGAGTACCGGGGCGGTAAGGCAAAGCCCATCGATGACATCCAGTTCCCGCCGGTCGGCAAGACCGATTTCGATGTGTTCGAAAACAACCTGCTCGAGGTGATGCAGTTTGTATTCAACCACACGACCTTCGATCCGAACAACGAGATCGACCAGGGGGTCCTGGCAGCCTATAAGCCGCTCGGCATCGAACCTGGCAGGCAATACGACCCGGCCGCTGTGAAACCGATTGATGGAAAGCGTTTCCGTAGCATGGCTGAAAAAGTGGCTGCTCAGAATCTGGCAATCATGGGACAACCCGAGGTCGCCGCGAAGCTCAAGCCCTACTGGTTTGAGCCCAAGGGCAAGACGAATCTCGATGCCTTGGTCGCAACCTCGGTGATCGGGCCCATCGGCCTTCCGTCAGTCGAAGCTGAGTATCCGCCGGTAACGACCGCGGACGGCAAGAAGTTGAACGCAATGCATGACTACGTGATCCGCATGACAAAAGAGCAGCTGCCGCCGGCAAAGGCCTTCTGGTCGGTAACGCTCTACGATTTGAAGAACGGTTTCTTCATCCCCAATGACCGCAAGAAATACAGTGTCGGCGACAACGCGGGCATGAAACTGAACAAGGACGGTGGCATCGAAATCTACGTTGCCGCGAAGAAGCCCAAAGGCGTGCCCGAAGAGAACTGGCTGCCGATTAATCGAAAAGATGAGGACTTGAGCATTAATCTACGGATCTATGTCCCGGACCTGGATAAGATGAAGACCTGGAACGCACCCAAGGCCGAAAAGATAAAATAGCTTTAAGAAAAAAAAGATTGGACAATTGTTAAATGAATCATTTCAATGTGGAGTGGGGAATAAAATGAGCATCGCGGGACGAAAAAAGGAAGAGCTGTTACTAAGCATATTATTTGTCATCGCAATGTTGGTTTCAACGGTCGGTTTGATATCCTGCTCTGATACCAAGTATAGCTCATCCGATGCACCCAAAGAGTATAAGACAAAAACCGGTAAAAGGATCATCATATCGGAAACCCATCCGGTCGGCCAGAGTCTTAGCACCATCGAAGTCAGCACCAAGGACTTTGAACACAATTATCCGGAAATATACCGAGACAGGGATCCTATTTCAGAAGTATTTGTAGCCGATCTTGACGGTAACGGTTTTGATGAAATTTACATCATCACGATTTCTGCGGGTTCCGGCAGTTATGGAACCGTATTGGGATTTGCTTCAAATAAAGACAAAAGCCTTTCAATGATCAATTTCCCTGAAATACTAGAAAGGGATGAGAATTTTAAAGGATATATGGGACACGATACCTTCAAGATAGAGGATCAAAAACTTGTAAGAATTTTCCCCATATATAACGAGGGCGACACCAATNNAAAGGTCGAGAAATCAGAAACCCTCAACACTCCATAAAAAGGAGAAATTTCAGATGATAAGCCGTTTGTTTATTTATACGTTGCGCAAGACCGTTCTAGTTTTGGTGTGTATTGCCATCACTGCAGGATGTGCCGGTTTTGAAAGCCAGGGTAAACCCGCTGCCATACCAGAAATTCGACCAGGTATTCTGGCAGGTTACTTGAAATCGGAGGCGCTTCCCAACAGCCTGGCACTCATTCCGCCGCCTCCTGCTGAAGGCTCGGCTGCCCTTGCACTCGATGAGGACGTGAGCCGAAAAAGCCTTTCCCTGAGGGGCACACCGCGCTGGGAACTTGCAATTGAAGATGCAAACCTGATGTTTCCGGTGGCGGCCGGCACATTTTCCTGTGCGCTTGGCATTCCGATTACAGAGAAAGACACGCCGCGTCTCTACATTCTGCTGCGCCGCACCTTAGCTGATGCGGGGCTTTCCACCTACACGGCCAAGAATAATTACCAGCGCAAGCGTCCATTCATGAAGAACAATGAGCCCACCTGCACGCCGGACGAAGAAGCGCACTTGATGAAGGACGGCTCTTATCCGTCCGGGCATACGGCTATCGGATGGGCCTGGGCGTTGATCCTTACTGAGATCGCCCCTGATCGGGCCGATGCGATCCTCGCCCGAGGCCGAGCATTTGGCGAAAGCCGCAATGTCTGTAATGTCCACTGGCACAGCGATGTGGTGGAAGGGCGTTTTATGGGGGCGGCCGCTGTGGCTCGCCTGCATGCCGATCCCTCGTTCCGCGCCGAGATAGAGGCCGCCAAGGCCGAACTTTCGGCCGTTCGAGCTAAGGCGCTTAAACCCACGCGCGACTGCCAATCTGAGGCTGAGGCTCTATCCCAACATTTGAAGTCCCTTAATGGTGAGGCGAAAATTCTTCAGTCCTGGCAAGGAGATTATCCCACAGCACTGCTCAACCTGCTGCCGGACAACCAGCATGAAAATGCAGTTGGGTTTATCGGCAATACCGAAATTTTCAAGGCAGTCTGGACTGCCTTTAAACCGGAAGAACCTGTCCCGGGCATCGATTTCAACACCAACTTTGTAATATTTGCGAAAAATACACAATTTTACAACCGCATCCGCATCGGTAAAGTGAATGTAACCAACGGTGTAGCCGACGTGCTGGCCATGGAAACCATGTCTGCCATGCCCATCGAAGACAAGGTGGCCATGTCGATGGTGGTGGTTGCCAGGCAGGGAATTACAGGTATTCAAAGCGGTGACAAAATCATTCAGATTAACAAGACAAAATGAATAGTAACGAAAACAATCAATACAAGAACAGATCCTTTATGGTTTCTATATAAATATGAAAAAATTTATGATGGAGGAGTTGATGATGATAGAATCACAAAGTAAAAAGAAACAGTGGTTTTTTAGAAACGGTTATTTCGGTATGATGGTGTGCGTTGCAGTTTCCTTTCTTTTTTTGTTTGGATTAGGATTTGCAAGCTTTGCAAATGCAGGAATGATGATCTACCCGGCAAAAGGTCAAAGTGCCGAACAGCAGCAAAAAGATGAATTCGAATGCCATCAGTGGGCGGTTCAGCAGACCGGCTATGACCCAACGAAAGCTCAGCAGGCCCCTCAGCAGCAGACGACCCAGCGTGGTGGTGCGGTTCGGGGAGCAGCCGGCGGCGCGTTGCTTGGGGCAGGAATCGGCGCCATTGCCGGGGACACGGGTAAAGGGGCAGCCATTGGTGCCGGGGTCGGGGCGGTTGGAGGAGGCGCAAGACAGAGACAGCAGCAGCAGCAACAAGAGGCGGCAAATCAGCAGGCCCAAGCGCAACAGAAGGCCCAGATTGATAATTATAACAAGGCGAAAGGGGTTTGCCTTGAGGGGAAGGGGTATACAGTGAAGTAATGTAAAATTTTGTCACATAAAGACTTCTTATTATAAATCAATAATATTAGATTAGGAGGTACAACCATGAAAAAGTCAAATATTAGATTATCAAGTGTTCTATTTGCAATCATTATCAGTTCCATGGTTTTTGGATGTTTCATTCAGGCAGCAATAGCCGAACCCGCCGAACAGCAGTTGCTTGTGGATAAGGCGCGTATAACGTTTGATACCTTTATGAAAGATAAAGACCAGGCATGGTTAAAAGAAAACCTGAACCAGGCCAAAGGACTGATCATCATTCCGAGTTTGCTGAAGGCTGGATTTTTTATTGGGGGTTCCGGAGGCAGTGGTCTGCTCATCGTCAAAGACGATAAAACAGGACAATGGAGTCAACCGGCATTTTACACTCTCGGTGCTGGATCTCTAGGGATTCAGTTCGGTGCCGAGGCANNAGAACCCAAAAGGCTGTGGATAAACTGTTTACCTCTTCTTTTAAGCTCGGAGGTGATACCTCCATCGCCGTTGGACCCGTGGGATCAGGTGTCAAATCAAATATTGTGGCTGACATTCTTTCATTTTCTCGAACGAAAGGTGCTTTTGCGGGCATTTCATTGGAGGGTTCAGTTATCTCGACGAAAGACAAATGGAATGAAGCCTATTACGGAAAAGCAGTGAATCCTGTTGATATTATCGTGAAACGTTCGGTCAGCAACCCCGGATCGGAGCCTTTGCGAACAAGCGTGGCCAAGGCTGCAGCTGGGAAATAAAACCTCAACTGAGGTTAAACGTCGTTGGACAGGGATGATTTGACGACCATTAAAAATAAGATCTGCTTAACCTTAACCAAAAAAAGGAGGTCCTTAAATGAAAAAAATGGTTATAATTTTTAGTGTGTTAGGTATCGTATTTTTAGGCCTTACTTCTTCCCACGCGATCGCCGCTGAAAAGGTCATAGAACAAGAAGCGGTGACGACCGTCTCGCAAGTGCCCGAACTCGTAAAAACCGCAGACAATTTTATTATCTTATTCGATTCATCCAGCTCCATGAACGACCCATACGGTAACACCAACATGACCAAGTTGGAGGCTGCAAAGGAAATTCTCAAAGAAAAAAACAAGACCTTACCGGATTTGGGTTACAATGCAGGGTTATATTTGCTGTCGAACTTCCAACCTATTTATGCGGTGCAAAAATATGATCGGGAAAAAGCAGCTGCCGCCATTGATCAGTTACCAGCCAAAGCTGGGGGGCCCACGCTCTTTATGGAAGGTCTTACAAAACTTCGCGGTGTTTTATCAGGGCTTACCGGTAAAACGGTCGTCTTTCTTTTTACTGACGGCTATTATGAAGCAACTCCCCGCATGAAAAAGCCGGTTGACATTGCCAAGGAACTTGCCAGCCAACACGATGTTTGCTTTTATATCATCAGCACGGCCAAGGATGCACCTTATAAAGAAATACTCAAAANNCGATGTTAAAACCATCGAAACCGTAAAAACCATCGATTATCTCGCCGGTTTCAAGGTTGACAACGTCCAGTTTGATTTCAACAGCTCCGTCATACCCTCTGCGTCTCACGAGGAACTGAATAAGCTGGGAGATTTCTTGCGAGAGCATCCCAACTCATATGTCATTCTTTCAGGGTATACCGACATTACCGGATCCGACGAATACAACTTGTGGCTTGCCAGACGAAGGGCCG
>DNGT01000146.1 GCA_003486165.1 Desulfobacteraceae bacterium | reverse complement strand
ATGATACTTTTTAGAAGACCAAGATATTTTTTATCAACATTCAGTCGACTTGCCTCCATACTTGTATCGATAAGTTGGACGACGCCGTAGACTGCACCGTTTTTCAAGATCAAAGGAAAAGCAATAATCAGTGCGCTTTTTAACTCCATGCCTTCTTCAAATTCCTTATAATGGCGAGGATCTTTTCCGGCTTCTGCGACTGTCATTTCAGCGTTTTCCATCACCCAGCCGACGATACTGGGCCGATCCACAGGGATACTAAAGCCTTTGATAATATCTTTATCTGTCGNNAGAAGCAGTCTTAAAAAACGCTTTCTCAGACTTTCCGGATCGAGGTCTTCGAAAAGCATTTTATAAAAATCCAAATCTATCTCAGTCATAATTCATCTCCACCATCTTTTGACATATAATAATAATAATTAAATATCGCAACATTTACAAAGAGGCAAGAGAAATAATGCATTTTCAGCCGCATGGAATGGAATCCATGTCACTTAGCAAAATGATTTGAGATAACAGCTATTTATTCCGATTCTTCTCAAAAATGTGGTACCATTAAAGGATAATGGTGAAATATAATCAATTTGTCTAAATATAATAGCTTTGTTAAGATATCTTTTGCGTGAACGGCATTATAAATTTATTTAATTTATAGTAATAACAATTAGTTGAAATGAATTCAGGCACATTTTAGAGCATTGGCACAATCATTGCTTTTATGAATGACAGTCATATTATAAGTTTCATTTACTACAGAAAATTAGATCGATTTCCTATGTTGCAAGGTGTCTTTTCTGGTGACTTTAAATGGCTCAGGATCTAAAGGGGGCGTGGATGACCACAATATGTCAAGAATGTGAGCAATTTGAGAGCCGGGTAAAGGAATGGAACCGTACATATGGAGCGATTAATCCTCTACCTTTCATTGATGGTATTATTAAACCTCACAGGAATCTCGTTTTTGAAGGGAGCACACAAGATGGAGCGGGTATTTCTATACTCTCATTCCAATGTTTGACTTGCGACCAGTGGTGGAAAGTCTCGGCTTGGGGGGCAATTGGAACCCTTGACCTTATGCCACAATCCCCAATATATCCATCGTCCAGACAAATAAAATCGTGTAACGATTTTATGAAACTCCCGCACCGCTGAAAGCGGGACGGGATCTAATAAGAGAACGGCTAAAATTCCTATCCTTGCAGCAAGAATAGGGTTTAAATCATTTTAATTGGAGAAACCTCGGCCCATTTCCCTCGGCAATGCCATTGCCTCCATTTGACAGGGAAGGGGTGGTTATGCCGGTAGCCGCCCCTTCTCACAAACTTCTATCAGGGTTGACAGGGGAAAAACAAAAACAATCTAACCTAAAAAGAGGTGAAAGATGACCATCATTTCCATTTCAAGATGTTCCTACACCCACGGAAAGGATGTCGCCGAAGCCGTTGCCAAAACTTTAGGTTACTCGTGTATTTCTCGGGAAGAGCTTCTGGATGCCTCACAAGAGTCCAACCTGCCCGGTNNTTTAACAAAAGACAACATTGTTTATCATGGCTTCTGCGGGCATGTTTTCTTAAAAGATATCGATCACGTGCTCAAGGTGCAGATCACTGCCGATCTGGAAGATCGGGTGAAGCTCGTCATGGAACGTGACGGCTTTTCAAGGAATGAGGCGCTGTTATTTATTAACACACTGGACGACGCGCGAAAAAAATGGTGTCAAAAGCTTTACAAGACCGACCTGTCGAAGATGGGCCAGTATGATATCTCTTTGAACATCAGCAAGTTTCCTCGAGACAGAGCCGTGAATATCATATGCAAGGCCGCGCAATTGAATCGGTTCAAAACGACACCGGAATCTAAAAAGACAATGAACGAACTTTTCATTAATACAGAAATCAACCCAAGCGAATTTTCAGACAATGATGTCAATCGCATCATCTCAATGGCATGTTTAATGGGGGTTTAATAAATCCCTCAAAAGGGATAGGAATTTAGTCTTTCGTCAAACTGAGCGATATAGATGCGTTCCATAAAATCGTTAAAAGATTTTATTTCATGAGTTTTGAAATGTGTGAAAGGCAAAGAAACAGTCGATCTTCTAATGGAAAAACGTTTTTACATTGTCGGATCCAGAAAGCTTCAAAATGAGGTGATGGCCGAGTATCTGGAACAGAAAACCGGAGACGAGTGCTTTGTCCTGGGAGATATAAATCATATCCCAAAAGACAATCCAAAAAGCAACGTGCGGCCGAAGGTCGTCTTCTATGACTGCCACAAAAAGGATCTGAAAAAACTTTTGGCGGAGTTAAAAATTTACAATACCAGGAAAGAATCAGAAAGTCATATTGTCCTTTTCAATGTGCCCTTCGATCTTGAGTTTAAAAAGAAATTCGTATTAAACGGTGTACATGGTTTTTTTTATGAACATGATCCGTTGGAAAACTTTATGAAAGGGGTTCAGGCGATTCTTGACGGAAAACTGTGGCTTTCCAGAGATATGATGACCCAATGCATTTTTGAAAATTCAGATAAAGGCAAATCTTCAAAAAGCGGCAGTGAAAACCTGACTGAAAGGGAGATCGAAATACTTGCCATGGTTTCCGTGGGAGCCACAAATGACGAGATTGCCGACAAACTTTGCATCAGCCCCCACACGGTAAAGACCCACCTTTATAATATCTACAAGAAAATCAATGTTCCCAATCGGGTCCAGGCATCCCTCTGGGCCGCAAAGAATCTATAACTACAGTAAAAGGTAAAAGGTTTGGGTAAATCAATGCCTCATCCCACTATTTGCTATTCACTTTTTACTCTTCACGAGATCACCCCTTTTCACATTTCACTTTTCACATGCTATCCATAGACCCTGAANNGAACCTTTATGCATTGCAATTAATTGAAAATCATGCTAATTAATGTCTTAATAAAAAAAAAGGAAACTTCTTTATGGTTGACCCTCAAAAGAATTGCGATGAATTAAAAATACCACAGAGCGCCGGCGCAATGTATAGGGGTAAAGATCTGACCAGTGATGATATTAGATCGCTGAAAGATGTATTTCAAAGATATCCGGCGATTCAAGCGGTATACGTGTTCGGTTCAACAGGATCGGGAAAGATGCACCCGGAAAGCGATCTGGATCTGGCGATTGTGTCTCGCAGCATAAACTTGAAGGAGAATAAACTACAGCTTTTGACCGAACTCGCGAGTCTTGGATTCTGTAACGCTGACCTGGTTTTTCTCGATACCGGAGATATTGTCTTAAAATATGAAGCCGTTCGCCAGAACCGGCTTATTTATTCAGTACAAGATTTTGATCGTGGAAGCATGTATTCAAAAGTCATACGACAGTATTTGGATTTTATGCCTTATTTAGAAACGCAGCGAAAGGCATATAAAAGGAGAATCGAACGTGGTTCGACCGGAAGTCATTCGCAAGCGATTGAACAAACTGGATGAATACCTGTCCATATTGTACAGTTTGCGCAAGTATAGTTTTGACGATTTTACGAGTGACCCTGAACGTTATGGCAGCGCCGAACGTTTTTTGCATTTGTCCATCGAGGCTATTCTGGACATGGGGAATCATGTAATCGCCGATTCAGATCTGGGCATCGTTAACTGGTATAGTGACATCCCCGCTATCCTGGAGAAAAACGGATATATTGATTCCCATCTGCGGAAAGAATGGCTTCAGATGATAGGGTTTCGGAACACTCTCGTTCATGACTATGTTGAGATTGACCGCCGCATTGTTTATGATGTTCTGCAAAATCATATAGAGGATTTCGAAAAAATCAAACGGGTATTCGCCCAGTTCTTATAACCAGGACTTCATATACGAATTGGAAAATAAAAATGAAATCAGAAGAGCTGAATGTATTTCGTAAATTATTGGCTCCGATCTTCCGTCAGAAAAATGTTATAAAAGTGGTACTATTTGGTTCAGCTTCCAGGGGGTCATTAACAAAGAAAAGTGATTTAGACTTGATGATCATCAAAGAAACTCCAAAGCGTTTTTTTGACAGATATGAAGAATTTGATGAAATTCATGCGCTAATCAAAAACCGAGCTATTGACATATTAATTTACACTCCGGAAGAATTGAAAAACATGTCTCATCGGCCGTTTATCAAGAGGATACTAAAAGAGGGAAAATCGATTTATGAGCACTGAAAAGAACATACGTGAAGCTATTCGGTGGCTGACCACTGCTGAAGATGATAATGACTCTGCCGTTATTCTCAAAGAAAATGGTAAATTCGCACACTCCTGCTTTCATGCCCAACAAGCAGGTGAAAAAGCGCTTAAGGCGGTCTGGTATTTTGCTGATGCTGACCCCTGGGGTCATTCCATAAAGAAACTTATTGAAGATTTAAATTCCGTTGATTTCAAACTTTATCAAAGGCTGAAATCCTATACCAGGATGGGTATGGTACTTGACAGATTCTACATCCCAACTCGCTACCCAAATGGTTTACCAGACATTACACCAGATGTAGCATTCACGGATGAAGATGCTGATACCTGTATTACATATTCAAAGAAAATTATTGATGAAGTGCGATCAATATTGAATTCCTAATAACCCTCTCCCGGCACAAAAAATCAACTTACTTTTACGCCACCCCCGATCCCTGAACCTCTGAACCCTGAACCCATTTCACTTTTCACTTTTAACCTTTGAACCCAGAACCCCTGANNTCATACTTTCAGCGGATTGATTTTCTTGACACGAAAAAATATTTAATGATTAACGTCTAAAAGTTTATGAACGGGCCATTGAATCCAGTTTTCAGGTCTCTTGGCGAATAGAGAGAATTTGCTCGATCTGAACTTATTCTGCACATAAACCAAATCTTCACGCCTCTAAACATTTTCGGGCCCGGATTTCAAAAAATAACATCTTGGAGGATAAAATCTCTCACTTTCTGCCATCCCTGCCCTGGAAAATTTCTTAGCGGACCCTCTACCGTGCATTCCCCAGGGCAGGTATATACCTCCGGGATAGGTTTCAAAGATCNNTTTAAATTCAAAACCAGGGACATATCCTCAGCCGGAGCGTTTATAGATACGACTGAAAAGTTCTCCGAAGGCACACAATTCAAGATGGATTTCAAGGTATCGAGCCAAAAGATTAAAGAACTCACAGGTTCTCTGAGCCTGATAGAATGTGATGGAAGTGTTGTTCGCTCCACAGACCATGGGATGGCGGTTCGTTTTAA
>DNGT01000473.1 GCA_003486165.1 Desulfobacteraceae bacterium | reverse complement strand
TTTCCCGGCTTTTATCATCGATGCTATCCAAGTATCGGTCAACGTGCCGATATTGAGAACCAGGGCCCCGGCAAAAGATACCATTTCTTCCACCTCATTGGACGCATGGGCCATCACCGGTGATGCCCCCATGGCCAACAGCGCATTTGCCGTGTAGTTCATGACCACATAATTGGTGATATTATGAATCAACGGCTTTTTTTTTCTTATGGCCGCCAGATTCCGAGCAGCTTTTTCTGATAAACTTTTCATGTTTTCCCTCGCAGTCATTTCAAATAAGGAAAAATTTCGAACAGAAGTCAAACATTTTATATCTCAGACCAAATTCAATTTATGCTAAATTATGTATCCTAAATTTGATGAAAAATCAAAAAAGCATACCCCAAAAAAAAACATATGGCCATGGGGACGTTCATCTATGACGTGCAGCGAACGGGGCAAACATTGATCATTGATTAGCTACCATGAAGGCCCCGGTCTTCGAGACGTCGGCGACAGTCTTTTTGGTCAAAAACAAGACAGGATAAGGGTTTGATATTGTGGATGGCACAAAAATAGAGCGGTTCACCAAAGTACTGAAACAAAAATGGACAGAGTTGTTGATTTTCAAGTGTTTCACCGGCAAGGAAGCCAAGCCAGTGATCCGGATAAACAACGTTTGCTGGCGGATCCGGGGGTACACCTCCGATCTGACAGCATACTCCGCAAAGACCGCACCACTGGCCCGAAGGGAGATGGTGTCGGGTACCATCCACTGGGATGCAGGTAACAGTATTTGGATCAAACAGGGTTTGAATGTCCTGTCGGATTCTTAGAAAGGCTCCGGCCCATTCCACGAGTTCTTGCCCCAGGATCGGTTCCAGGTCGTATCGCTTCTTGTTGATAAAAAACCGCATGCCGACCACATCGGCAAATATCGTTTGTTCCAGCATGCCTAAGGGAAAGTAAGGGTCAGGCAATGCCTGCAACAAAATGGAAACATCTGTTTCGCGATGAAAACGATCCAGCAACCGCTTAAAACAACAGTTTACAGCATGCTGTTGTGCAGTATCCGGCCTGATCAACAGAGTTTGCTGTAAACCGACATATTGTTTGAACAATTCTGTGATATGATGCTCTTGACAGTTCATGGGAGAATACTTTTTATATTCTAATTGAGCGTAAACAAATTGAAGAAAGTTAATTATTGCTAACTATATCGGACATCATTTAGGATAAAGCAAGCATGTTATAACCCGTGTGAATTCAAATAACACATGCAACGGTATTCTTATTTCTGATATCATTAAAGAATATCTCAATAGGTCTTGCAAACCCTAAAGTTTTTCTTGGCCGATTGTATAGACGCGCCATTGCATGCTCAATACCCTTATCATCGGTTTTTCGAAGGTCCAATTTCTTTGAGAAGTATTAGCGAAGCAGACGGTTCATATTTTCATTCAAGGCGCGCTCCCACCCATGATAAGGAGGGGCAAAGGGCAAGGAATGGTAAATAGTGATCGGTGATCAGAAATCGGGAGTCCACCTTATTTCTCGCCAGTTATGTCTTTGATTTGAAATCAGCCAAGAAAGGAATTGAAAATGCTTGTTTTTTTCTGGCTTGCCATAATTTCTCTTTTTTTAACGGTTGTTTGTACGCTGGAAACTGCCTTGGGAATGCGGCGAATGACTGTCCTCGATGATGTTCCGCTCCTGCAACGGGAAAATGTTCCGAAAGTCTCCGTCATCATTCCGGCATGCAATGAAGCGGCAACCATTGAACCGGCGTTGAAGTCAATACTGGCAATGGATTATGCCGATCTGGAAGTCATCGCCGTCAACGATCGCTCTGTAGATCGGACCGGCGCTATACTTGAAGAGATGCAAAAACAATATCCCGGATTGCAGATCTATGACATCTCCGAGCTTCCTGAAGGCTGGCTGGGAAAGAATCATGCACTTCAGTATGGTGCCGAACGGGCACGAGGAGAATATCTTCTTTTTACCGATGCCGATATCATCATGGAAAAGTCTTCCCTTGCAAGAGCCATGAACCATATGCTTGAGAACAGACTGGACCACATGAGCATGTTTTTCAAAAACATCGCCCCTGGCGGACTCTTGAATGCACTTATTCTGGACGCCGGCGGCGGACTCATGCTGTTGCTTAAACCTTGGAAGGCAAAAGATCCGAACAGTAAGCGATATATGGGAGTCGGTGCGTTTAATCTCGTCAAGTCTACGGTCTACAAAGCAATAGACGGCCACAAAACCATTGCCATGCATCCAATCGATGATGTGATGCTTGGGAAAATGATTAAACAGATCGGTTTTTCACAGGATTGCCTCCTTGGTCACAACTTTATACAGGCTGAATGGTATGTAACTGTGCGAGAATTTATTAACGGCTTGATGAAAAATACTTTTGCATTTTGTAATTACAATATGGCCAATGTGTTGTTTGGTGTCCTTGTTGTTGTGATCATGAATATCCTGCCGCTCTTGGCGGTCTTTCTAACTTCCGGAATTACCCGCGGCCTTTTCGGGACTGCCGTTATGGTTCGTATTTTATCTTTTGCCAATGGATTTTCAAAAACAGGTATCAACCCCTGGTATTCGACCTGGGCGCTTGTCACTTCTTACATCTACATCTACATCGCATTAAAAGCCGCCATAACCACCACAATAAACAGGGGAATTATCTGGCGGGGCACATATTATTCCCTTGATGAATTAAAGGCGA
>DNGT01000246.1 GCA_003486165.1 Desulfobacteraceae bacterium | reverse complement strand
ATGTTATTAAGGTGTCATGGACTTGAATTCTGATATTTTACATCTTAATTGGTTCATTCCTGTTTTCAAAAATCCACTGAATAGTTAAAATTAAAATCATTCCTTGTAAGGCATTAAAGATTTACACGACAAATGGATTAACATAGAAATTTTAGGTGTAACTTCGCTACTCTGAAATCGGTTTTGTTCAAGATCAAAACAGACAGTTAGACGGATAAGAATTACATTTTCATTTGAAGCAGCCGCTGCCGACGAGGTTATATTGATGGGAGATTTTAACAATTGGAATCCCAAAAAACATCCAATGCAAAATAATGAAAACGGAATATGGAGCAAGACATTGGTGCTTTCTCCAGGAAAATACGAATATAAGTTCTTTGTTGACGGAATGTGGAAAAAAGATCCTCAAAATGCCAAGACTTGTCTGAACTGCTTCGGTACTCAAAACAGTGTTTTTAATTTAGAAGAAATTTAAAAAAATATTTAAGATCAATGAGGTCGATCATGAACACAAGAAAACTAATAGTGCGTGTTGTCTTATGGGTCTCTTTTTTCGGGGTAACTGGGGTTTTTATAGCACCCGAATGGTCCAACGCTGCAGTAGATCATGCCCTATATGCTGACCTGCTCGAAAAGTACGTTCAAAATGGTACGGTAGACTATCAGGGTTTTAAGAATGAAGAAGCCAAGCTGGACCAATATCTCAAAATACTTGAGGAAACCAATATAATAGCGCTTTCTAGAGACGAACAGTTTGCTTTTTACATCAACGCTTACAATGCTTGGACCATCAAATTGATTCTTACCGGCTATCCTGGAATTAAATCCATAAAGGATTTAGGAAGCATCTTTAAAAGCCCGTGGAAAAAAAAGATTGCAAGAATAAATGAGGATATCATAACCTTAGATCATATCGAGCATGATATACTTCGCCCCAGATTCAAAGACCCACGGGTTCATTTTGCCGTAAATTGTGCATCCAAGGGTTGCCCTATACTGCGATCTGAACCCTATCGAGCGGACATCCTGGATCAGCAGCTTGATGAAATGACACGGGCATTTATCAATGATCCCCGGCACAACCTTTTTAAAGGGAGAACGCTTTACGTAAGCAGCATATTTAAATGGTTTTCAGAAGATTTCGATAACGATATTGTTGGCTTCTTTTTGAAATATGCCGAAGGAGATCTAAAAAAACAACTGGAAGAAAATAAAAGTAATATCCAAGTAAAATACTTTGATTATGATTGGTCGTTAAACGATAAATAGAGCGGCTTTCAGAAATATTTCCCGATTGAATCGTTGTTCTCCGGCAGCGAAGATGGAGCATTATTTAGTGAAGCGCCACAGGATGTGAACAAAAAAGAAAGGAAAGGAAAAAAACTATGAAGATTACAATGATTGGTTTGGGACGGATGGGCATGAATATGGCGAAACGGCTGCTTCGCGGAGGCCACGAGGTCGTTGCATATAACCGCTCGCCGGAAAAAACAGATGCGCTGGTAAAAGAAGAAGGGGCTATCGGGGCGTATTCCCTTTCCGAGGTTGTTGAAAAACTCACTCAGCCCCGCATCGTATGGATAATGCTTCCAGCCGGACAGGCGGTGGATGATCATATTCATCAGCTCAAAGACCTCCTTTCGTCGGGCGACATCATTATCGATGGCGGTAATACATATTATAAAGATGACATTCGCAGAGCCGAACTCCTTGTTGAAAAAAATATCCGGTTTATGGATGTCGGCGTCAGCGGAGGGATATGGGGACTTCAAATCGGTTACTGCATGATGATCGGAGGAGAAAAAGACTCGTTTCATCATCTGGAACCTGTATTTAAAACCCTGGCCCCGAAAGAGGGATACCTCTACTGCGGACCATCAGGAGCGGGTCATTTTGTTAAAATGGTCCATAACGGCATTGAATATGGGATGATGCAGGCCTATGGTGAAGGATTTGAAATTCTCGAGGCCTCCGATTACGCTGAATCTTTTAACTATGCCGATATTGCCCATCTCTGGAATCAGGGGAGCGTGGTTCGTTCATGGCTGCTGGAACTTGCTGGAGATGCATTTCGAAAAGATGCAAAACTTTCAGATATCAGAGGATATGTAGAAGATTCAGGAGAAGGAAGATGGACCATCCAGCAGGCCTTGGAAACAGGCGTGCCGGCCCAGGTCATCACCCTTTCTCTGCTACGTCGTTTTCGTTCTCGGCAGAAAGATCCTTTTACCGACAGAGTCCTCGCAGCCCTTCGTAGGGAGTTTGGCGGACATGCAGTGGTTTCCACAGACAAAAAAAGTTAAATTAATGAAAAGAGAAAACTCCATGGGTAACGATATGAAAAACAAGAATAATATTACAGATTCCACTATAGAGGTCAGCGCACCTGCTCAGGAGATTAGTCCCAAGAAATGTATGAGCGTCGAGCGTAGTGATCCTTGTACGATCGTTATCGTTGGGGCCACAGGCGATCTGACTGCCAGAAAACTGGTTCCGGCCCTTTTTAATCTGTATTTGAATGATGGCCTGCCGGATTCTTTTTGTGTTGTTGGGTGTAGTCGAACAAAACTGAGCAATCAGCAATTCAGAGGAAAAATGGAAACTGCCTTGATGGCTACAAACCTCATGGATCAAACTAAATGGCATTCCTTTGCTGCCGCTCTTAGTTATCGATCTGTGGACTATGGAGACCTGACTTCTTTTATAAGCCTGGCTAAATTCCTGAAAAACCTGGATCAGAAACACCATACCCGGGGAAACAAAATTTTTTACCTTGCCCTTCCTCCGTCTCTTTATGAACCTGTTGCGCAAATGTTAGGACGGTCAGGTCTTAGCGAGGAAAAAGAAAACGGTAACGGGTGGTCGCGCCTTGTTATTGAAAAGCCTTTTGGCCGTGACTTTAAGACAGCTGTTGGACTGAACCAAAGCATTCAGAGACATTTTAAAGAACACCAAATATTCAGGATAGACCATTATCTTGCAAAAGAAACGGTCCAGAACGTACTGATGTTTCGTTTTGCCAATGCCATTTTTGAACCCATCTGGAATCGAAGATATATTGATCATGTCAACATCCTTGCATCAGAAACTTTAGGCGTCGAACATCGAGCGGGGTATTATGAACAAGCCGGGGTGATTCGGGATATGTTTCAAAACCATATGATGCAGCTTTTGGCCCTAACGGCCATGGAAGCACCGTCCCAATTTGAAACCGGCCGTGTCAGAGATGAAAAAGTAAAGGTTTTTCGCTCTTTAAGGCCGTTCCCTGTTGAAAAGCTAAACGAGTACATTGTGCTCGGACAATATGCCCAGGGCAAAATTAATGGAAAACCAGTTCCAGCCTACCGAGAAGAATCCGGAATAAGTCCTGACTCGCTGACGCCGACTTTTGCTAAAATGAAAGTCTTCATTGATAACTGGCGCTGGCAGGGCGTTCCTTTTTTCCTTTCATCCGGTAAACGTTTGGCCAAAAAGATAACTGAAATAACCATTCATTTTAAGGAAGTCCCCCACTCCTTGTTTCGGCAGACCCTGGAAGAGCGCATTGATGCCAATCGATTAACCCTTGGCATTTACCCAGATGAAAAAATTGCCCTTACTTTTCAGACAAAGAATCCAGGTGCACGGGTGTGCCTGCGTTCTGTACCCATGGATTTTTCTTATCATCAAAATTATACCGGGCCAATTCTCGATGCCTATGAAAAAGTACTCATCGACTGCATGTTGGGTGATCAAATGCTTTTCTGGCGCCAGGACAGCCTTGAACATTGCTGGTCCTTTCTAACACCCATATTAAATGAATGCGAAATCTGTGACAACCAGTCGGAAATGCTTCATTTTTATAAATCTGGAAGTTGGGGACCTCGAAATATAAGTCGTATTTAGTGAAGAAAAGGGGCAGGAAGATGGAAGAAATCTTAGAACAACCAGCAAAAAAATCATCAAAATCGGTGGTTAAGGAGATTATCTTTGCAGCCTTTCATATTGGTCGGACTTTGGGGTGGGAATTTGCCGCTTCACTGATTGTTGATACACTGAAAAATATGATGATGCCATCGAGCGTGACGGATTTGCAACGGTTTTATACCTTCGGCTGGTTTATTTTCCGTTTACACCCATGAATTTCGGAATGGGGCTGACCAAGGTCCGATTCTTGGACTATGTTACGGGAACCGGGCTGGGGATTATCGTGGGCACGTTTATCTTCACCTTTTTTATCGGGACACTGAAAGACGTATGGGCCTCCGGCAACTTGGGAGAGTTGATATCCTTTAAGGTTTTCTTCTCTATTGGGCTCTTTATCTTCTCGTTTTTCATTCTCAAGATCATAAAAAAGATGAAAGGTGAGGAATATCGATATGGACGGAGAAAAGAATGGAGAAAGAGTCTTGAAAGATCCGGATAAAGTTTGTTTAAACGAACTGAGGAACATGCAACTGATATGTTTTTTAAACGAAAAATAATCATCAAGGATGATCCGGTTCTTTTGGCAAAAGAAGCAGCTGAGATCTTTGTTGCCAGTGCCAAGCGTTCCGTAGAGAAAAGAGGGCGTTTTGCAGTGGCCATATCCGGTGGCTCCACACCCAGACGGATGCACAAAATGCTGGCAAGAGAACCCTATATCCAAAATATTCCATGGGGAAAAACTCACATCTTTTGGGTGGATGAACGGTGTGTCCCCCAAGACAGCCACGAAAGCAATTATGGTAGGGCAAAAAGGGATTTTATTAATGAAGTTCCGATTTCTCAAAAACAAATTCATCGGATCACGTGTGAGTCATCCCCTCAAATGTCTGTAAAAGAATACCAGAAAATACTGAGTGATTTTTTCTCTTTTGAAGGTACGCGTGTTCCGCGTTTTGATTTGATATATTTGGGTATGGGAGCAGACGGACATATTGCTTCTCTGTTCTTAGGACAAAAGACATTATATGAAAAGGAGAAGTTGGTAGTGGCTGTCAAAGGGGGTGATCCAAACGTAAACCGAATCAGCATGACCCTTCCTTTGCTAAATCAAGCGCGTCACATTGTCTTTCTGATTACAGGACAAGAGAAGGCAAGAACTGTTCAAACGGTTTTGGAGGACAGAAGCATACGATTGCCTGTACAGAGAATCCGACCGCTGAATGGTCAGTTAACTTGGCTGATGGATCGCGGAGCAGCCGCTTTATTATCGGGAGATCTCCATCATGACAACATCAAAGGATAAAACATTTGTTCTAGCCGGAGACATCGGCGGAACAAAAACGAACTTGGGGCTTTTCCTCAAGGGAAAAAAACGCCCTGTGCCAAAAGTGATTGAGACTTTTCCAAGCCAAAACTCACCTGATCTGGAACACATTATCCGGCAATTTCTCGAAATGCATCCGGTGCCTGTCACTCATGCCTGTTTTGGGGTTGCAGGACCCGTTGTAAACGGCAAGTCCAAAACCACCAATCTCCCTTGGAGCGTTTCAGAAGATCGGATCAAAAAACAGTTTAAGTTTCATCATGTCAAACTTGTCAACGATTTAACTGCCACTGTAATGGCCATCCCGCTATTAAGTAAAGATGAATTCTATCCTTTAAATCAGGCAGCATCCATAAAAGATCAGAATCTCGCACTGATCGCTCCCGGAACAGGTCTGGGTAACGCAATGCTTATTTATCAGAATGGTCGATACTTGCCGGTATCCTCAGAAGGCGGCCATGCTGATTTTGCCCCCAATAACGAAGCGGAAATAAAGTTATGGCGTTTTCTTCATCAGCATTATGGACACGTAAGTATAGAAAGGGTGCTTTCTGGATCTGGATTGGTGAATATTTATAACTGGTTGAAAGACTCAGGCCGTTTCGATGAACCTGAGTGGTTAGAGCAAAAGCGAAAAAAAATGCAACCGGCCAAGGCTATTGCTGAAGCTGCCTTGACGAACAGAGATCCCGGCTGTGTTGAAGCATTGAATATGTTTGTCTCCATCTTCGGTGCCGCTGCCGGTAATTTAGCCTTGACCGGAATTACCACGGGCGGGGTTTACCTGGGAGGTGGAATTCCACCGAAGATTTTATCCAAATTAAAAGATGATACCTTTATAAGAGCATTTACAAACAAAGGACGCTTTAAGGGTTTTCTTGAAAGGATACCCGTTAACGTCATTCTGAACGATAAAGCTGCACTAATCGGTGCGGCATATTGTGCCATGATGGTTAAATAAAAATCAAATTCATAAAAAGATGGATGCTCAATTTGGGCCAATACCCGACCTAAAAAAACTGGCCACCCTTTTAAACGAGCGTGCAGGGATCGTTGAACACGGACTATTTTTAGGAATGGCATCCGACCTCATCATCGCCGGAACAAAAAGGATAGAGCATCTCATCTCTCTACCAAATTACCTCATGAACAGTTAAAATAGTTTATGTTGACAGTTCAGACAGTACTTTATCAGCAACTTGTTGAGCTATCTGTTTGCGTTCTTCTTCTGAAACTTCATCATATATCATGATATCTGTGTACTTATTACCTTTATTATAAATCCTGAGTGCATCAAATTGAATCATATTTTCTTTACCAATGATATTTATCATAACTCTCCCATGGCACTTCATAAAACACCCATCTATAACAACAACTTTTTCAGCCTTTTTTGCCCAATCTGTCATAGCAGATGTCGGTGCTGTAAACATTTCTCCATGGCATCCACGCATAAATGGCTCCTCTTTCCCAACCAAATGAGCCGCCATTCTGGCAATTTCACCACGAAAGCAACCTCCCTCACAAGAAATNNACTGGAATTTTATTTTCAGCAATCATTTTTGCTCCAACAACTTCTCCAAGAGGACAAACCGCTTTCATCCCTTGTACTTCAAGATTAAAATTTAATTCTGATCTACCCATATTAAATCTCCTTTCCTTTTGATTGACTGTTTTTCATATTAACGACTTTGCTAATATAGTCCCCGGCGCCTCTTAAGCGCTATGTCCTACATTCTAACGATATTTAAGACTCCTGCCCAGAGGAGCTTGCGATGCCAATATTTTGATTAATGGGCGATGACATCTTATATAGAATCTTTTTAATTTTTCTGAACGTCATGATTGAAATAGAAAAAGGACAGAATGAAAATTTGTTTACACTTTCTGCCCCCGACGCAAAAGGCAATCCCTCTTCTTTCCACAGGAGCGTTCCACCGACAATATTATAAACCTTTCGGAATCCTAACCGCTGCATCAACTTCTTGGCAATTTTGCTTCGTCCCCCCATCTTGCAGTAAATTACATAAGTCCTGCTTTTATCCATTACATTCAACCGGGTCGTGAAAAACCTCGAAAAGAGATTCACATTGATGGCTCCTTCCAGATGCAGATCTTCGTATTCCCGGGGAGTGCTGACGTCTATGAGAACCAGATCATCACCTTTTTTGTTTTTTGATATTAGTTCCCATGCTTCGACGGGAAAGATTTCCTCAGACAACTTAACCTCTGTGTTTTTAACTGAAGCATACATTTGTTTTTCCTCCTTTTAACCCTACAGACGATGAAAGGGATAAAAAGGATACACATTTTGTTAGATGTTCATAATTTTACAGGTGTGAATTTCCGGTCGGTGGTGAGCATTTTCTGTTTGTTACTGTATAGACTGCAGGTCTTATAAGGATGTAAGTAAAAAAATGGATTCAANNAACGCATACAACTTTGACATTAGATATTATAGACTTTAGGTCAATTTAGGTCACATCATCGACACAAAATAGGATGAACAAACTGCCTAAAAATCTTTTTTTCACCCAAAAATAAAAAGCGTAACTTTTTGGAACTGTTTTTCGTCTTACAGAAAAAAATGTCGCAGGTATTGAAACCAAATGAAAAGGAGAGTATAAGATGGATGAGAAAACCGAAATCATGGTTGCCTTGGGAGTCGCTATCGGTGTTAATTGCATTNNCCATCGCCGAAACCCTTGGTGACAAACCGACCGCAGAGAAACCCTGCTGCAGTCAATCGACCTCGTCATGTTGCTGATATGAAACCACCGTCCCTCAATTTTTATTCGATTTTCGACCAGTACCATGACCGTCTGAAAAAGTTCGTGACAATTACGGTCAAGAATGAATGGGCTGCGGATGATATTGTTCAAGAGGTCTTTGTCCGGGCTCACTCCAAAATCGACACCCTCAAGGAT
>DNGT01000161.1 GCA_003486165.1 Desulfobacteraceae bacterium | reverse complement strand
CCTATGGTTCCGATATCGACCTGGTACAAAAAACGCTGTTGGAAATTGCAGAGAATAACCGAAAGGTCTTGAAGTACCCAAGACCCGACGTGCTGTTCATCGATCATGCCGACAGCGCCCTGATCTTTAGGTTGCGCATTTGGTTCCACGTGGACGATTACTGGACGGTGCCAAGCCAAATCCGGAGCGACATCGACCGGCGCTTTCGTGAATTGGCCATCGAGATCGCCTTCCCCCAGCGAGATCTTCACATCCGAACGCTTCCCAGGGAGATGACACCCGTCGCTTCTTCCGAGGATACGGACAGGGTCTTGCCAAGTCAGAAACCGGCGATGCAAGAATCTCCCCATACAGATTGATACAAAAGGTGGCCATTTGGGATTGATTCAAAACACAAATGAGATATGCTAAATGAGAGGAACGAAATGATATTAAGAGCTTTCGCATGTATATTCACGGCGCTGCTATTTTTTGGGGTACCGGATGCTTTCCCCCAGGATGCCCAACCGAAAGAATCATCCACAGAAACCAAAGCCACTGATATGCAGCCGGTGATATTGGGTGAAAAAATCCTCTTTTATCTTCCGACAGAAGCTGAAGGGATCAAGGTCGCAAAACGTGCTGAAGACATTTCAAAACGTATAAAAACAATCGCCGACTCGACCAGGGTTAAGGTCGATTCCATAACGACCGTTGATTTAAAATCGCCCATGTCTTTTATCGTTGCCGGCGATAAGATGCTTATGGCTGTTGTAGACCATGACGTCATCTCAAAGGGCAAGTCACGCCAGCAGGTTGCCGACGAATATTCTCAAGTCATCCGTGCCGCCATNNTAATCGACCAGCGCATCGAAGAACGTTTTAAATCATGGAAAAGAGGCCTTCAGATCAAATCAGTTGAAATCGTTCGGGCTGAAAAAATCCATGAACTGCTCAAGGCAAGCGTGAAAGGAATCCGTTTTATCCTGATCCTGGTTTTTTTGTATATCTATTTACAGCTTGAGCTGGGATTTTTCCCCGCTACCCGGTCTCTTTCCAACCAGATTCTTGGTTACGTACTTTCACCACTGATAACACTCGGAAGAGGGTTCAGTAAAAATATTCCCAACTTTTTATTTATCATTATCCTGATTTTGCTTGTAAGATATTCTTTAAAGGCAATGAAAGTTTTCTTTTTGGGTATTGAAAAGGAAAGGGTCAAAATTCACGGATTTTATCCTGAGTGGGCCAAATCAACCTATCGGCTCTTGAGCTTTCTGATTGTCGCATTTTGTGTTGTCATTGCATTTCCTTATGTTCCTGGCTCGGATTCTCCGGCGTTTAAGGGCGTCTCGGTTTTTGTCGGTGTGCTTTTTTCGCTGGGCGCCCAATCTTCGGTTTCCAATATCATCGCCGGATTTGCCCTTACATACCGGAGGGCATTCCTGGTGGGTGACCGGGTGAGGATTGCCGATTTCACCGGGGATGTTCTGGACACCAGACTGCAGGTCACTATTTTGCGAACAGTTAAGAACGAGGAAATTATCGTCCCCAATTCCATGATTCTGAACAGCCATGTAATCAATTATTCCGCCAAAGTTCGGGAAAAAGGGCTTATTCTCCACACCGCCGTGACCATTGGTTATGACACGCCGTGGCGTCAGGTTCATGCAATGCTTTTGATTGCAGCCCGCAAGACTCCCGGACTGCTGGCTGAGCCGGAGCCGTTCGTGCTGCAACAATCACTGGATGATTTTTACGTGACCTATGAATTGAATGTTTACACAGACAAACCCGAAAAAATGACGGTCTTTTATTCCGAACTTCATCAGAACATTCTGGACGTTTTCAATGAATACGGCGTGCAGATTATGTCCCCGAACTACGTGGCCGACAGGGCCGAGCCAGCGATTGTGAATAAAGAACACTGGTATGCGCCGCCCGCTAAACCACCGGATGAAGTATAGAGGGCTGTTCAGAGGGCTTTGAGATGATAAATAAAGAAAGAACTTCTAGTATAAGAAGAGAAACCAAACAGAATAAAATTGATTTAAAAATAGCAACACTCTCAAATAAATTTGTGCTATTTGATTAAACTCAAATTTGAAACAAATAGCACAATCCTAAAATTGACCTTTTTGACAGTCTCCTAAGACAACTCAACTCTGAGAGTAAGGACCTAATTAAAGAGGGACACAGATTGACACAGAAATCTTGAGATGCTCTGAAAAAAGAGGAACTTATGCTTTTCAGGACTATCTTTTCCAGACTGACGGCTTATTTGAAGTTGTTGAAGAATCTCTTTGTGTGGTCTTTATGTGTTTTCCTGATTTTGGGACTGCCGATCCTATGCCTTGCACAGGAGTTGGAGCCCCGTCGATGGAGCCACCTTCCCACAGGAACGAACTTTCTTGGCGGAGGTTATGCTTACACCGAGGCGAACATATTATTCGATCCCGTTCTTCGTATCGAGGATGCTGAAATGGAGATGCATACCTGGACGGTTAAGTTTATCCGAACCTTTGAGCTGTTTCAAAAATCCGCACGAATCGATCTTACTCAAGCCTACCAAGAAGGACGTTGGACCGGATTGCTCAACGGCGCTCCCGCGTCTATCAAAAGACGTGGTTTGTCAGACTCGATCCTGCGATTTGCCATAAATCTTTATGGAGCGCCACCTTTAGAGGGTAAGGAATTCGCGGCTTACCGAGCCAAGGTCGATGTTGAGACCATCTTTGGGACGGCGCTGGTGGTGCATCTTCCAACCGGTGATTACATGAATGATAAACTCATCAATCTCGGCACAAATCGATTCACCTTTCGGCCCCAGCTCGGCGTGGTGCACAACCGGGGAAAGTGGTCGTTTGAATTAACAGGCGCAGTTTGGCTGTACACGGAAAACAATGATTTTTTCAACGGTAGCAAGCTCGAGCAGGATCCGTACTTCACCGCCCAAACTCACCTCATTTATTCATTTCGTCCGGGACTCTGGGCATCTGCAAGTGCCGGATATGGAGATGGCGGGAAATCTACCATTAATGGAGTTGAGAAGAACGACCGGAAAAAAAACCTGGCCTGGGCGTTTAGTTTCGGCTTTCCGATAACTCGGCAGTTGGGTGTCAAAGTTGCTTATTTGGCGACCCGCACCCAAGAATCAATTGGTCAAGATAGTGACAGTATCGGTGCCGCCTTCTCTATCTTTTGGTGACCGTGCCGAGACAACTAAAGTATTATTTAAGAATGTTTGAACCAAAATAATAGAGTTTTTTCAGGCATTAACATTTAACTTTTAGAGTCTTTAAAACCTAATAACAAGAAGGAGGATGAAATGAAACGAACGATGATGGTCTTGATCGCATTAGCTTTCCTGCCGCTGCTGGTTACTGCCGCAACCGCACAGCAGAGCTTAATCGAAACAGTAGCCAATGGCTGTAAGATAGAGATTGAAAAGTACTGCAGTCAGGTGACGCCGGGGCAAGGTCGGATTTTGGCATGCCTTTATGCTCATGAAGATAAGCTTTCGGCAAAATGCGAGTATGCACTATATGACGCCGCTGTTCAGTTGGAACGGGCGGTTGCAGCGCTCAGCTATGTTGCGAACGAGTGTGACGCGGATTTGGAAAA
>DNGT01000444.1 GCA_003486165.1 Desulfobacteraceae bacterium | reverse complement strand
GGCTTTCATGGCCGCGGAACCCGTACCGTATACTTTGGTTGCGCCTTGGAGTTCGATAAGAGAATGTCCGCTGATTTGTGTGGAAAGGGTTGTCTTCATCGTTCAGATCTCACCATATCGACCACGATTGGCATCCCCGGCTCAATGTCACCGCTTGTCACCTCGGTCATTCTGCCGTCTGTGGTGCCTATGCTGATAGCAATGGCGAAAAGTTTTCCATCGCGCAGCGTCCAGACGTGCTGTAGTTTTTTGTCGGCGGTCAAGTCTTTACGCTGTTTTGACGGCGGTCCGTGCCGACGTGGCAGGAGCATATTAAGTAAACCGCTGCCGCTGGATGGGGCCTCTTTTTCTTTAATCGGTGGGGTAAAGCGCAACGCGGCATTGGGCACCAGGATCGCGTTGTCCACTTTGTTTATGGTGATGTCCGCTGTTGCCGTCATCCCCGGTCGTAAAGAAAGATCCGAGTTGTCCACGTTCAGGACCGTTTTGTATGTGACAACCCCGTTCACGGTCTGAGAACCATATCGGACCTGGGTGATCCGTGCCGGGAACGTCCGAGCCGGGTGGGCATCGACGGTGAAGGTGGCCTCCTGCCCCCCTGTTACCTGACCCACATCCGCCTCGTCCACGTCCACATGAAGTTCCATCTTTGTCAGGTCCTCGGCCAAGGTGAACAATACCGGGGCCTGAAACGAGGCGGCCACGGTCTGGCCGGGTTCCACGTTCCGCGTAAGGACAATGCCGTTAATGGGGGAATGAATGACTGTTTTTGCCAAATCCGTTTCGTCGGCTTCGAGGGTGGCCTGAGCCTGGGACACCTGGGCCCTTGCGGTGGCCTCGATGGCCTTTGCCCGATGCAGCAATGCCTTAGCCGCATCCAGGTCCTGCAGCGACGGCACCATGTTATTGCTCAATTCCCACACCTGCTTTAACCGCGCCAGTTGATCTCCCGCCTCTTTGACAGTGGCTTGTGCCTCCAAAACCTTTGCCCGGGCCGATTCAAGAGCAGATTTTGATTGCAGAACCTTAGCTCTCAGCTTGTCGGTGTCCAGTCTCGCCAGAATCTGGCCGACTTTCACCCGGTCATTGTAATCCACCTCGACGGTTTTGATGATACCGGACAACTCGCTGCCCACATCCACCTGGTTTGTCGGTTCCAGGGCACCTGTCGCTGTTACGGTCACAATTAGATCTCCCCGCTGAACTTTCTGGGTCTGGTACTGCATGGAATTCGATTTTTTTGTACCCTTCCAAACAACAGCACTTGTCACGATAACGATTACCAGGAGAGATACCATGAGCCATCGTTTCAATCGCTTTTTTCGGTCCGTGGACTGATCTATACCAAGGGTTTGAGAAATATTGAATTCATGGTTTGTATTTGATGTCATTGCTTCCTTCCAATTCAAAAACTGCTTAGTGCTCAAATGCATTTATAGATGGGCACTAATTGGTGTTATCAGGTATCAGGGATTTCCACCCACCCCCCAGGGATTTGTATAAAGCGATTAAATTCGACGTCACTCCGCCTTCGCTGACGGCTAACTGATCTTCGAGTGATAACAATGAGCGCTGGGCAATCAGGACATTGCCAAACTCAATGAGTCCGGATGAATACTGTTTTTGAGCAAGATCAACAGCACGCCGAGCAGCTTCGGTCGCCTCGGTCAGCGATTGTCTGCGACGTTGTTCCTTAGCATAGGCAACCAACGCGTTTTCGACATCCTCCAATGCCGCGAGAATGGCGGCCTCGTATCGGATCAGGGCCTGCTCCTGTAAGGCGGATTGTACTTCAATGTTGCTCCGGATGGCGCCGGCGTCAAACAGCGGCCAGGCAACTGTGGCGCCGATACCATGGGTTCGACTGCCCAATGAAAACAGGTTGCCCGGTGACAGAGCTTCAAGACCGATGGAACCGAGGAGCGAAAACTTGGGATAGAGATCAGCCGTGGCAACGCCTATCTGCGCCGTCTGTGCGGCCAGCCGGCGCTCTGCTCTTCGGACATCCGGCCGTTGTCTCAAAATATCGGCCGGCACACCGACAGCCACTTCGAGAGGGGTGACCGGAATGGCCTTGCGTTCCGCCAATGCATCTCTCAGTGACCCCGGATGCTGTCCGATCAGCACGGCCAGGCGGTTTTTTGCCTGCTCAAGGCTGGTCTGTAAAACGGGTATTTGGGCCCGCGTCTGTTCGAGACTGTACTTGGCCTGTTCTACGTCCAGTTGTGAGGTCAGGCCGGCTTGACGGCGCCATCGGGTGATATTGTATGTTTCTTTCTGTGCTTCAAGATTGGCTTCTGCAACCGACAGTCGGTTTTGAAATGAACGCAAATCGACGTAATTCAAAGCAACTTCGGCAAGCAGGCTGACAAGAACATCCCGCAGATCCTCTTCACTCGCCTGTAACTCGGCTCCAGCCCCTTCAACGGCACGTTTTTTCCCGCCAAATACGTCCAGTTCCCAGGCAGCATCGAATCCTGCGGCGTAGAGTTCTCTTTCGCTGCCGCTTCCGGTGTCTTCACTGCTGCGGCTCGACCTGGCTGAGCCGCTGGCGTCGATGGTCGGGAAACGGCCGGCTTCGCTGATGCCCCGGCGGGCACGGGCCTCACGAACACGCGCACGCGCCTCCTTAAGATCAAGATTTCCTGCAACCGCTGACTCAACCAGGTTCGCTAGTACAGGATCATCGAGAATCGCCCACCATTCGGTCAGTGCTTCTCTGCTTAGATGTTTCTCGACCAGGCCACTTTTTGCCGGGGTATGCCAGGCTTTGGGCATTGGGGTATCCGGTTTCACATAATCTGGTCCAACAGCCGCGCATCCGGCAAAAATCAACAATATCAGTGCGGCAGGGAAAAGTACCCCAAATCGGATAGGGGCTATTTTGATCAGTGAGTTCATGACGAGGTTTTTGCGTCGGACGGCAGACTGCTATCCCTTGAGTGTCGTGGAAAATGCCTCAGACGTTGTGCCAAGGCTTTTCTCTCTTTTTGACTGAATTGCTTTGCCAATTCAATGGTTGCATCTGCCAGACGCCGCTTCATGAGACTTCGCAGCTCGTGTATTTTTTCAACTTGAAGCCGGTAAGCAGTTTCATCAAATTCAGGTGCGGCTAACATCTTCATCGCTTCTTTTTTTGCTTCCCGGATCTGATGGTATGCATCCCGATTGTTCAGATGGACCCTTTCCACTGTTTCAAGAAACAACGCTGCCTTATCCCCGGGTAATTTTGACACAAATTCTTGCACGGACTTTCGATCAAAGTATTCTTTATGGAATCGATGCGACACATCACCAATGACAACGCCGGCAAGCAAAACGTTTAGAAGAAGTGAACTGAAAATCAGGATTTTCATCTTTTTACTCATAGTACATCTCCTTCATAATTTAGAAAGTCTTCCAGGTGAGTTTCGTATTGTTCGGCGGAAGTGTACCCAGACAGATTTGAATAGCCTATTGTAAATCCGACGATTAAAGTAAAAATGAGCGAAACAGAAACCGCGGCAAATGTACGCCTGGACAAACTGAATTCGGAAAGTACTTCCGAGAAAAACACGCCAAGATTGCGTTGCGCTTTTTTCTTTTTGGGCAAAGCACCTGCAACAATTCGTCCTGCCAGGTCTCTGCTCGGTTCTTCATATCTCCGTGTGTTGAGAACCCTTTCAAAACGTTCCTCGTCTTCCACTAATTTCTGAAGTTCAGGAGAACTATACAGTGCTTTCAGCCCTGACGAACGTATGTCTTTTGGCCAACACCTAATATCAGCGCCATACATAAGCAGTTTTTCCTTGAACTGTTCAAGGTTCATGGTCATCGTTAACCTCCACCAAGAAATCGTTTGACGTTGTACTTCAATGTCGTTTTGGCACGCATGACAAGAGACTGCAGCGCTTTCACCTTTACGCCAATAATTTGGGCCGCCTCATAATTGCTTAATCCTTCATAAAAGCACAGATTAAGCGCCAACTGCTGTCTTTCCGGCAATTCGTGTATAAATCGATCCAATAGCGCCTGTTTTTGATGCACATCGTATAAGACGTCCGGCCCGGGATTTTCGTCCGAGAATTCTATGTCTTCAGGCAAGTTTATCAATTTTTTCTTTTTGCGGTGATCAAAACACAGGTTTATGACGACCCGATAAAACCAGGTGGTGAATTTGGCTCCTTTGCCGGGATTCCAAAGATTCGGCCTGTCCCATAGCTTTAGAAACGCTTCCTGCACAATGTCCTCTGCATCGTCCTTGCTGGAAACAAGACGATAGGCAATACGATAGAATCGATTTGAGTGACGATTTACAAGTGTAGCAAAGGCGTCATGATTTCCCTCTTTTATCCGGCATATCAGGGACTCGTTATCCAGATTCAAGAGCTTTGTGTCCATATTCACGGATATTTCCCTTTATGTACTAATACGAACAAAAACTGAAAAGTCTTCGCTCTTTTTTTCTTTAATTATATCAACCATCGGCCATCGTGTCGACTTAACATTAAATCTATATATATTGCAGCCAGTTAGGAAAAACAGCTGTAGATTGCCGGTATCCTGCGCACTGGATTTGATGTAAGGATATATGAAAAAAAAGTTGTGGATATAAATGATCAGGTCACCTGGGTTCTTCTTTCAAGGTACTGCACAAACATTGAAAGGGAAAAGGTTAACACTAGATATAAGATTGCACATACAAACCAGAGTTCAAAGGGTTGAAGGCTGGTTGTGATGACTTCGCGAGTTGCCTTGGTCAATTCCCGGATCGCGATAAGGCCGAGTAAAGAAGAGTCTTTTATAAGGCTGATGAACTGGCCGGCAAGGGGAGGCAGGATTCGCCGCAGGGCCTGGGGCAGAATGATATATCGCATGGACTGAATATACGTCATTCCCAGGGAATTGGCAGCTTCAATTTGCCCGAAATGGATGGACTGAATACCTGCTCTCACCATTTCCGCCACATACGCCCCGGCAAAACAGGCAAGTGCTGCAACACCGAACCATAACGGAGAGATCTGGCCGATGCCCTTTTTGGCAAGAATGTTATTGATGAGCGTGCCCAGAACAAAATACCAGATAAAGATTTGTACCAGAAGGGGCGAACCACGGATAAACTCGATATAGGTTATTGCAGACCATTTTAGGGCGGGGTTGGATGATATGCGTGCAATACCGGCGAAGAGACCGATGAGTATTCCAAAAACAATAGCGATGATACTGACCTTTAATGTCAGCCACAGACCTTGCATTAAAATGCCGACTCGCCATTTTTTATACGTGGCCAATATATCCCCGGGGGAAATCAGATCCCCCTCATCGACTCTAATATCCGAAATCGGAACAGTATGAACCTCAATTTCTTCATCGCTTTTAATACCTATAACTGCTTTATTATCTTTAATCAGGATGGATTCTATTTCACCCTCTATTTGGGCTCTGATTTCAACTTGATCTTGATATACAAAATACTGGGGAATTCTAAACCATCTCCATACATAGTCGATTTTTAGCGCAGAATAATAAAGTGATGAGGCAATTCCTATGACGAGCATAATAAATATGCCTATGGAAATATAGTAGGAGCTGCTTGTTTTAAACCGTCTAAGAATTAATGAAAAATCCATCTTTTTACCCCGCTAATTTTGGATATTGTTTCTGATAGAACAAAGGGTTGGATCTGAGGGGAGATTAACACAACCAAGATGCGCATGTAAACTCAATATGATAGTTTGAAAATAGATACAAATGCAACTTACAGAATTTGGCTTAAAAAGAGTTTGGTCCTTTCGTGGGTGGGATTTTTAAAGAAATGCTCCGGCGTGCCGACTTCAACAATGGCGCCTTCATCCATGAAAATAACCCTGTCTGCAACTTCTCTTGCAAATCCCATTTCATGGGTAACCACTACCATCGTCATTCCTTCTCTGGCCAGGTTTTTCATCACATCGAGAACTTCGCCGACCATTTCAGGGTCCAGTGCGGATGTCGGCTCGTCAAAGAGCATGATTTTGGGTTCCATGGCCAGAGCACGCGCGATGGCAACACGCTGCTGCTGCCCTCCGGACAACTGGTCCGGATATACATTGGCTTTATCCTGTATGCCCACCTTTTCAAGAAGCGCCATTCCTTTTTTTTTGGCCTCTTCTTTGGATTTTTTCCGAACCACAATGGGTGCCAGCGTTACATTTTCAAGGACGGTTTTATGGGGAAACAGATTGAAAGATTGAAACACCATGCCAACCTCAGCACGCACTTTGTTAATGTCAGTATTGGGATCAAGGATATCGATGCCGTCAATAGTAATGCTTCCCTCATCAGCAACGTTCAAATAATTAAGACATCTAATAAACGTACTTTTGCCGGACCCTGACGGCCCCAGAACAACAACGACTTCTCCTGGATTGATTCGAGCTGTTACATTAACCAGGGCTTTAACCTCGGTCGAATGGCTTATAAAGGTTTTGGAAATATTTTTAACATCAATCATACCGCCATTTGCCTCCTCTCCAGATACTGTAACAACATTGAAAGTGAAAATGTCAATACAAGATACAAAAGCGCACATACAAACCAGAGTTCAAATGGTTGCAGGCTGGTAGTAACAACTTCTCGTGTTGCTTTTGTCAGCTCACGAATTGCGATGATCCCCAACAGCGAGGAGTCTTTTATGAGGCTGATGAACTGACCTGCAAGTGGTGGAAGAATTCGACGCAGGGCCTGAGGAAGGATCACGTAACGCATGGACTTTACATATGTCATACCTAATGATCGGGCGGCTTCGGTTTGACCACGATGAATGGACTGTATGCCGGCCCTTACCATTTCAGCCACATATGCTCCTGTAAAACAGGCTAGAGCCGCAACCCCGAACCAAAGGGGAGGAATCTGGCCAATCCCATGCTTGGCAAGAATATTGTTGAACAATGTCCCTAAAACAAAATACCAGATAAAAATTTGTACCAGTAAGGGTGAGCCCCGGATCATCTCGATATAGCTAATTGCAGACCATTTCAATGCGGGGTTTGACGAAATTCGCGCAATACCGGTGAACAGACCAATGAGAATTCCAAAAACAATGGCGATGATACTGACCTTTAACGTAAGCCACAAACCCTCCAATAAGATACCGACCCGCCATTTTTTATAAGTGGCCAATACGTCACCGTAATAGACTTGATCACCTTCTTCAAATCCTAAAGCGCTTACCGGAGCGGCATACGATGCTGTCCCCTCAGTACCTTTTACGCGGATAACAGCATTATTGTCTTTTTTTGAAATACGTTCAACTTCACCATCTATCTCTGATCTTATTTCAACCTGTTCCTGATAGGCAAAGTACTTAGGGATACGATACCATCGCCATGTATAATCAATCTGACGAGCAGAAAAGTAAAGGGATAAGACGACACCGATTACAATAAAGAAAAAAACACCCACCCAGAAGTAATAGTGATTCCCCTGTTTCGGGCGCTTCAAAGCTACCGCTGAACCCATCTGGTTACCTCATGTATTGGTTTGATTATCTTTGGCATTGTAATAAATTGAACGTTTTGTTTCCCTGAAAAACCCAGGTAGTATCGACATGTTGGAGTGCTGGAGTAATGAAAAAGGTCCAACACTCCATTGCTTTAGATTCGTAAAATTTCCTTTAATATCTTAACTTGCCAAGAAACACAAAGCTTGACCATTCGATGTTTCGTTAATCTTACTGAACATTTTTAATCCATCCGGTACTCTTGATCCACTTGTTGTAGATCCTTTCATACCGTCCGTCATTTTTAATCTGATTTAAAAAGTTGTTCAGCCAGTTCAAAAAATCCGGGTCTCCTTTTCTAACGCCCCAGGCAAGCGGTTCAAAGGTAAACGGCTTGTCGAGAAAGACCAGTTTGCCTACACCTTGCTGTGCCATAAAAACAACACAGTAGGGCAGATCATACACAAAGGCATCCGCTTTTCCGTTAACCACTTCTAAGGCCGCTTCAGGTTCGGTTTCAAAGGATTTGTAGGTGCATTTTGGAATCAGTCTTTTTACAGCCTGTTCACCGGTAGTTCCAAGTTTAGATGTTACGATGTACTTGGAATTGTTCAGATCTTTATAGGAATTTATTTTTCCCTTATGTTTATTATTTATTAAAATGGACTGCCCCACAATAATATAGGGGTCGGCAAAATTAATTTTGAGATTCCTTTCTTGGGTTACGGTCATTCCACTCATGATAACATCGAATTTGTCGGTGATGAGCGAAGGAATGATGCCGTCCCATGCGGTATTCACCGGAACAAATTTAACACCCATGGCCTTGGCCATTTCTTTTGCCATATCGATGTCAAAACCGACAAAGTTTCCTTTTTTGTCCGTCATTTCAAAGGGCATATAGCCGGCTTCAAACCCAACCCGAAGTTCGCCCCTCTTTAAGATCGATTCCAGGGTCGATTTTTTTGCAAGTTCGATGTCGGCTCCCAATGCAGATGTAGAGACCATAAAAAATGGAAATAGTACTGCAATGATANNTTGATGATGTGTTATCTGGGTCATGTAAAATTAAGGTGTTAAGGCATTGTTAGTAAGATTTCCCCTCTCTTAAGACTTCGTTTATTGTCATTCGAACATTACAGTCCGGACATTTGGGGATTTCTTCAGCAGGCACGTAAATAATTTCAGTGCGTCTACACTTAAGGCATATCAGTTCAACAGCACCCCCTTCACGGGTTTCCTGTTTTAATTTATTTTTATCTTTCATGATGATTTCCTCTTTGATTTCAAATAAANNATTTGTCTTAAAAAATTGTTCAGCCAGTTTAAAAAATCGGGATCACCTTTTCTGATCGCCCAGGCAAGAGGTTCATACGTAAACGGCTTGTCAAGAAAGGTGAGCTTGTCCTTTCCCTGCATAACCATCACAACAACACAAAAAGGCAAATCATAGACAAATGCATCAGCGTTGCCTTTTATCACTTCAAGTACAGCGTCGTTTTCCGTTTTAAAGGGTTTGTACGTACATTTTGGAATTAGGTTTTTCACAGCCTGTTCACCGGTGGTTGAGGACTGGGAGGTTACAATGTACCTCGGATAATTAAGATCCTTATATGATTTTATTTTTCCTTCATGTGTCTTGTTGATCAAAATGGTCTGCCCTACAATGACATACGGGTCGGCAAAACTTATCTTGAGATTTCTATCCTGAGTTATGGTCATGCCGCTGATGATCATATCGAATTTTCCGGTGGTCAAGGAAGGAATAATATCATCCCAAGCCGTATTGATCGGAACAAATTTAACACCCATGGCCTTGGCCATTTCTTTTGCCATATCGATGTCAAAGCCGACATATCTTCCTTTTTGGTTTGTCATTTCAAAAGGCATGTAACCGGAATCAAAACCGACCCAAAGTTCACCTTTTTTAAGGATGGCTTCCAGGGTCGACTTTTTGGCAAGTTCGATGTCGCCGCAAACAACAGATGAACAAAACATGAAAAGACTGACAACCATTAATAAGCATGTTTGTAATAATATTTTTTTCTTTTTCATTATAAATTTGGCCTGTTTGAAAAACTATCATCGGAGAGGATCTCCGCCATATTGCACAGGCGGACAAGTCTTTTTCATTGCAACCTGCCTGACCCGTTTGCTGGGCTTGTCAGGGTTTAGGTAAAGGATTCGGACTTTTTGAGACGAGACCTTTGTAAAACACTCCTTTTTGCCCGATTGCTGTATTCCCGATGAATCGGGATCTACACTACGTTCCGACAGGATCAAATTTTATTCCTCAACATACTCAATGTATTGTTGCGGATAAAATTTTTGCCTTCATTGAACTTGAACAAATATGAGCCTTTTTCAAATGCCTCGTAACCTTAAGGCCTGAATGACCTTTTAATTGACGGATTAATGATCATTTAGTAACAAGCAGGTCTATAGAAATCAAGATTTTTTAAAAAACGCTTTCGGCTGTGAGCCGAGGGGATATCATGTGAATAATCTTGACACAAACATCGGGGAACAGCTATTATCATTACATAAAGTTGAGAGGTTGCATGAAAGATAAAAATTTCGAAAACACTGAAGATCTGTTGAAACATCCCAAGGTTCAGGAAGCGACCAATAATATTAATCGAGAGCTGGTTGAACGAAGGGAATACGTACCCCCCAAGTGCAAAGCATTTGAAAACCCTTACACCCTGTTGAAGGATAGTGACCGTTTTAAGTTCAATATTGATAAGGAAGCAAAAAAACATCTGCCGGACATCATTCATAATAAAGTGCAGACCATTGAAGGTCTGGATTCACCTGAAGCGTCATTTAGAGACCGATACTGCAAAAGGCGTAACATTGGTATTGTATTTTCAGGGGGGCCGGCTCCCGGAGGTCATAATGTGATCGCCGGATTATATGATGCAGCAAAACAGGCGAATCCAAAAACCAAAATTTACGGTTTTTTGCTCGGTCCTGATGGAATTGTCGAAAATGAAGCCATCGAGATAACCGGCAGCCTCGTTGATAAATACAGAAACCTTGGCGGTTTTACGATGATAAAAACCGGCCGGACGAAAATAGACACCAAAAAGAAGATGGCTCTGTCCAAGGGAACCTGTAAAAAGCTCGGGCTGGATGCCTTAGTCATCGTAGGGGGGGATGATTCAAATACCAATGCAGCATTTTTAGCTCAGGAAATGATCGAAGACGGTGTCCAGGTCATCGGCGTTCCTAAAACCATTGATGGCGATATACAGGTCAGAGATACTCAAGGTCAAGTTTTATGCGCTATGTCGTTTGGTTTTCACACCGCCGCAAGGGCATTTTCAAACGCGATCAGCAATCTGTGCACGGACAGTAGTTCAGATGTCAAATACTGGCACATCTGTAAGGTAATGGGAAGGGTCGCCAGTCACCTGGCACTTGAAGTTGCCCTGCAGACCCATGCCAATATGACCCTTATTGGTGAAGATCTTTGTGATTACATCGATGAAAAGAGAATTGAAGAAGCGGCAAAAGAAAATGATATCGATTATAACGCCTATGGGATGACACTCAGGCATCTGTCTCGTGTGATTTGTGACGGCATCGTCAGAAGGGCTGCCGTTGGAAAAAACTACGGTGTGATTGTTATTCCTGAAGGAATACTAGAGTTTATCAATGAAATACAGATTTTTATCATAAAGCTAAACACCATTATTGCGGAATATAACGACACCCATGATACGGATTTCCATACGGATTTTCCGACGCTTGANNGTTAAGACTGAAAAAGTGCTCATGGGACTGGTGAATGACTACCTGAAAATTTTAAAAGAGAACGGGTCATATAAAATTGGAATAGAAAAATCCTATTACCGGAAGGTGTTCGAAAAAGGCGGGCTTGATCCGGATGAATTTGGTCCCATCATTTTCAAAAATTATGATGATGCCGAGTTTTTGCTGCTTAAACCCTCAATCATATCCTTAAAGACCCTTAAACAGGCCCTTGAAAAGGAACAGGTAATTTCAGAAGCGGAAGAGATTCCAGCGCCTGTTGAAAAAATTTATCAAAAATCCGTGCCAAATTTCAAAACGCAGATTTATTTTTATGGATATGACGGCAGGGGCAACGATCCGACACGTTTTGACTGTAACTATACATACAATTTGGGGCTGACGGTTTTCACCTTAATCGCCAATGGTTCTACAGGTCAAATGGCGGCCATAAAGAATTTGGAAAAGGATTTTAAAGAATGGCAACCCATTGGAATTCCCATCGCGCCGTTGATGCATCTTGAAGAAAGAAAAGGCAAGCTGACACTTGTTTTGGAAAAAAGTCTGGTTGATGTCAATTCCGCATCCTTTAGAATTGTAAAGGCGTTTAGAGAAAAATGGCTGGCTGCAATTCCGGGTGACGATAACTATAGACGGCCGGGCCCCATAAGGTTTACCGGAAAAAGCGAAGAAGACCGGCCGATCACACTGGTTTTGAATGCACTGGGTTAAGTTTTAATTTTTATTAAAGGAAGACATGATGAAAATAAGAACATTAATGGTTTCCGATCCAATTACCATAACGGAAAACGCCTCGATACAGGAAGCCATCGAACTCATGAAGATTAACTCCATCCGGCATCTTCCTGTTGTCTCGAAAGAAAATCGACTAAAAGGTTTTATTACCCTTGCGGATTTAAAACAGGGCCTTATTCCCTCCATGTTGGGTGAGATTTCGCTTCGAGATTTGATTATAAAAAATCCCATCGTCGTGAGGCCGGATGACGACATAGAAATTGCGGCTCAGCTGATATACAAGCATAAAATCGGTGGAATGCCGGTGGTGGAAAACCATAAACTGGTTGGCATCATTACGGAAACTGATATCCTGCGGACGTTTATCGATATGATGGGGTTTCTCACCGCGAGTTCACGAATTGATCTGGTTGTAGGAGATAAACCGGGTTCCTTTAGAAATGTCTTACAGATTATCAACGATAATGGTGGAGACATCATCAATGTGGGGATGACGGCTCAGAAAGCCAGCAAAAGAGAGTATTACTTCCGACTTCTGCCATGCAATACAGAGGTTATCAGACAAGCCCTGGAAAAAGACGGGTATCAGGTGCTAAATGTCATGAATTGAGCTTGTTTCTTAGAATTGGCTGATAACTGCACAGAGGTTCTTCGGCCAGAAAATCGCCGGTTGCTTCATAGGCCCTCGCTCTGCAGCCGCCACACACCTTTTTGAATTCACAAGCACCGCATTTTCCCTTTAGTTCATCAAAATTGCGCAAAGACAAAAAGATGCCTGAACGATTCCAGATATCAGCAAAAGATGCTTGGGTAATATCCCCGCAATTCACATCAAGGAATCCGCATGGCTGAACTATCCCCCGGTGCGAGATGAAACAAAATCCTGTGCCACCCAGACATCCGCGGGTCATGGCATCCATCCCGTGGGTTTTAACGGTTATCGATTTTCCTTCCTGCTTTGCTCTTTGACGAAGGATTCGGTAATAATGGGGAGCACATGTGGCTTTAAGCTGCAAAGGGGTCTTTTCTTTCTGGTCATAAAACCAGTTCAATGTGCGTTCATATTCCGTTGCGGTTATTTCCTGATCCACGATGTATTTGCCCCGGCCTGTTGGAACAAGGAGAAAGATGTGGTGGGCGACAGCACCTAGTTTTACGGCGAGATCCTGAATTTTTGGGATTTCGTGAAGATTTGTCTTGGTGATGGTTGTATTTATCTGGAATTCTATACCGGCGTTTTTTGCCAGCCGTATCCCTCGAAGTGCACCTTCAAAGGCGCCGTTTATCCCCCTGAATCTGTCATGGCTCTCACGGGTAGCGCCGTCGAGACTGATACTAATTCTTTGAATTCCGGAGTCTGCCATTTGTTTGGCGATATTTTCGGTAATCAACGTGCCGTTGGGCGCCATGACCATCCTGAGCCCTTTTCTTGTGCCGTACTTTGCAATATCAAAAATATCGGTTCTTAAAAGCGGCTCCCCGCCTGTCAGGATGATAATGGGCTTTCCGACTTGTGCGATTTGATCCAACAGGCGAAAAGATGAATCCGTGTCGAGTTCTCCGCTGAAAGGACCCCGTGTCGCCGATGCGCGGCAGTGCATGCATGAAAGGTTGCAATTTCGCGTGGTTTCCCAAGCCACCAGTCGTAAGGATTGTCCCTTATTTTCACCATGGGGATGAGGTTTTGGGGATGATATACGATTAGTGTTTTTCATTTCGAGCTCTTATTCAGGAGTTCTTTCTGCCGGAAATTTAATTATACCTGAAGCGGTAATGTTTCAAAAGACTTAATGTTACTTAAAATTTTAACCTAAAAAAAATTTCCGGTTGGCTCGGCCTATTCTCTTAATGCTTCCGCAGCTTCAAGGGCAAAATACGTCAAGATCATGTCAGCTCCAGCCCGCTTAATGGCGATGAGGGTTTCCATCATGACCTTTTTGCCGTCTATCCAGCCCATTTTTTCGGCTGCTTTAATCATGGCGTACTCACCGCTGACATTGTATGCGGCTATGGGAAGATCGATTTCTTCACGGATACGGAAGATAATGTCGAGATAGGGAAGG
>DNGT01000029.1 GCA_003486165.1 Desulfobacteraceae bacterium | reverse complement strand
AACCAGACTTTTCCGTTTTTCCCTGAATTCTTTAAGAAGTTTTGGAAGCAAAATACCATTGGAGGCAAAGGCATGGCCACCGCAGTTCAAACCGGATTCGATGCGAAACTCATAAACCTCCAGTCCTTTTTTGGCCAAAAATTTACCCTGAACCAAAGCAGATCTGAAATCACTCACTTTTAGAATAATCCGTTTCTTGATCCGTCCCATTTTGTCTCTGTAAAAGTCACGGAATTTACTTATATAACTATATAAGCCTCGATTAATACCTGCCGAAAATATAATTGAAGACTGAAGACAGCTGTTGGCATAGCCTCGAAGCCCTGCTTTGGCATCGGTAAATTCTTCTCCAAGGGGATCGCCGTTTTTATTAAAATGAATCCGATCTACGTTGACCATGATATTGACATCAATAGAGCCGGGTTTCATATTAAGTGTCAGATCTTTTTCAAGGTCATTTCTTTCGTCGCCGGCTTTCATTTTGAGCAATGTGTTATATTTTTGCTTCAGCAACGATTCTTCNNGGCAACAGCTCAAAATATTTTTGCTTGTTGTTGTGTTCAAAAAAAGGCTGCTGTTTTATTTCTTCCGTCTTTTTTTGAACAATCTCATAAACGACATTAAGGTAAGCTGAAATGCGTTTTGCCCGGCCGTCTTCATCATCTTTTCCTATCTTGTGGTAAGGGAGGCCATAATTTTCAGCGTAATATTTTCGGATTTTTTCGAGCAGCAAGTCATCAACCAGCGATATAACGGATGAAATTCCGAAAGGGGCAACGCGGATAGGGGTGTCCACGGAATGTCCGGTACCCATAACAGGAATATGAAAACTGTGAATTGAATCTGTCATATGAATAACGTTTTTATTATATCTTCAACTGAGCGTTTTAAATAGTTAAAGGGCTATAAAAAAATAATAATTATAAATAAATATACTTTTCTTTACCATCGAACAAGGACAGAGCCGTAAGTCAGTCCTGCGCCAAAGGCATTCAACAGAACCGTCTGTCCGCTTTTAATTCGCCCGTCTCTATTGGCTTCGTCCAACATTGTGGGAATCGTTGCAGCGGATGTATTGCCGTAACGATCAACGTTCACAAGAACTTTTTCCATGGGAAAATTGAGACGTTTGGCCACTGCTTCTATAATTCGAAGGTTGGCCTGGTGCGGAATGAACCAATCAAGATCGTCAATGGTCATCTGATTCTTTTTCAAGGTGATAAGGGCAAAATCGGCCATGGTTTTTACGGCAACCTTGAAAATTTCTTTACCTTTCATCGTTAATTTATGAAGTTTCTGAGCATATCTTTCAGGGGTTACCTCCATATTCGAGCCGCCGGCAGGAACACAAAGAAGATCCCATAGATTCCCATTTGAGCGCAGATGGCTGAGAAGAATTCGACGGCTGGAATCTGAAGGGACCTGTTCGACAACGGCCGCACCGGCACCGTCGCCAAATAGAATACAGGAGTTACGGTCCTCCCAGTTGAGAATAGGGTTCAGAACTTCTCCACCCACAACCAATGCTACTTTAACCTGTCCGGATTGAATGAACTTTTCAGCCGTTACCAGTCCATAAATAAATCCAGAACAAGCTGCATTAATATCCATGACCCAAGCATGACCGGCACCTATCTTATGCTGAAGCCAGCAGGCGGTGGATGGAAGTGGCGTATCGGGCGAGCAGGTGGCATAAATAATCTGATCGATGCTTTGCGGTGATTTTCCCGCCATCTTCAGGGCTTTCTGTGCTGCTGAAAAACCGAGAGAAGAGTTATGTTCCTCAGGTTTCTCAACATCTGAGATCCGGCGCTCACAGATGCCGGTTCTCTCGCGTATCCATTCGTCGCTGGTTGTAATACCTAACTTTGAAAGTTTTTGAACGATACTGTTGTTGGTAACTCGTTTTTTGGGGAAGGCTGATCCAGTTCCCGTAATCCTTGCTGCAAAGTCCATAACTGGCTACTTTTTAATTAGAATTCTTCCATAATCCTTTTCATAAAGAATTTATGATTTTAAGTAATCCAAATTTGAGAGGTGCTATACAATATTTTTTAATGATAGATCAAGTCCTAACGGCAATATCCAGATAATTAATGACATTCACTCTTTTGGCCGATATCAATTCAGATACTTTTTAAGAATCAGTGTTGCGTTTGTACCGCCGAACCCAAATGAATTTGTCATTGCGGTTTTCACATCCATCTTTCGCGCTTTGTTCGGTACATAATCAAGGTCGCATTCTTCATCCGGATGATCAAGATTGATTGTCGGTGGAATGATTCCGTCAGAAATGGTCAGTGCAGTAAACACCGTTTCGATTCCACCGGCACCGCCCAAGAGGTGGCCTGTCATCGATTTGGTGGAGCTTATGGCTATGGACGATGCTTTTTCCTTAAATACGGACTTGATGGCTTTGGTTTCGTAGACATCATTCAGTTGCGTTGATGTACCGTGGGCATTGATGTAATCGATCTCGTCGCCGGTCATTTGTGCATCCGCAATGGCAGCGGCCATACACCGGGCCGCGCCTTCTCCTTCGGGCGCCGGCGCAGCCATATGAAATGCGTCTCCGCTCATGCCGTACCCGCATATTTCAGCATAAATACGGGCGCCTCTTTCCAACGCGGAATCGAGTGTTTCCAGNNGCTTTCATGGCATTGAAACCCGCAATGCATGTGGGCGTGATTACAGACTCCACTCCGCCGGTGATCATGGCATCCGCATCACCTCTTTTGATGATTCTGAACGCATCGCCAACGGCATGGGTTCCCGAAGCGCATGCTGTGGCAATGGAAGAATTGGGTCCCTTGGCACCCAGATAAATTGAAATCATCCCGGGCGCCATATTGCCGATAATCATCGGAATAAAAAACGGTGTTACCCGTTGGGGACCTTTCTTTTGCAGGACGACAGTGGTTTGTTCCAGCAAATGCAGGCCGCCTAGACCGCATCCTGTAATAACACCGACTCTAGCGTCATTGGTTTTGTCTATGGTTAACCCGGAATCTTCCAGGGCCATACGGGATGCTGCAACAGCATAGGCAATGAATAACTGGGTACGGTTAGCGTCTTTTTTAGGAAGAAAATCCTGTGAATGAAAATTCTTTACTTCTGCGGCAATTTTTGTGTCAAAGCCGGAAGCATCGAACCGAGTGATCTCCGATATCCCCGATTGACCTTTGCACAGGGCCGTCCATGTTTCATCCACACCGATACCCAAGGGCGTTACTAACCCAAGACCAGTGATAACTACCCGTCTACTCAATAGGCCTCCTCAACAACCGGTAATTTAATACCGGTTTTATAAAGGTCTCATCTCAAATAACCATACTATTGTTTGGCAA
>DNGT01000278.1 GCA_003486165.1 Desulfobacteraceae bacterium | reverse complement strand
CCGGAACCGGAAAGCGTGTTGCCGGACGCGTTTTTTAGCCGGCCGAAAAAGGCTGACGGGAGACTCGAACTTCTGGTGGACGGAAAGGCAGCATTCCATGAAATACTGCAGGCCATCGATGCGGCTCAGTCATCGATCCATGTCCAAACATACATATGGAAAGATGACGATATAGGACAGCAGGTGGTATCAAAACTGAAAACCGCGGCAAACCGTGGCGTGAAAGTTACGGTTCGTAAAGATGCCCTTGGAACGGCTTTTGAGATAGTGGATATGCTCAAAGGAAGGCCGAGCCCTGTGTTTACGAAATCCGGGTTGAAAGATACCAAAAATATCGATGTAAAGGTCGATATTTGGGCTGATACAGATCACAGCAAATACGTTATCGTGGATCATAAGAAGGTCATTTTTGGCGGAATGAACATTGCCGATGAATACCACACACAGTGGCATGACTATATGGTCATGATCCGAAGTGAACAATGGACGGCAGCTTTTGAAGACAGGGTGCTGAAAAGTTCGCCTTGGCCGGATCCGNNAATGATGCATGCCAAAGTGGTCTTAACGGACGGCGTGATCGCCGCTGTTGGTTCCGCCAACCTGACCCCTCGAAGTATGAAGACTAGTCGAGAAGTCACCATGTTTTTTCACGGCAACTCCGATGATCTCTTTACCAAGAGATTACGGGAACGGCTCGAAACGGATTTGGCCGAGAGCGAGGAAGTCCTGACCCCGTTCAAACTTGGTGTTGCTGGAAAAATTAAAGCATTTTTTGGCAAATACCTATGGTAGTTAACGAGCAACTTGAGTAAAAAATCATATATGACGTTATTCTTCATGATTTTTCAGCAAGCAAAAGTATATGTAAAATAACCGAAAAGGCGCGTGATGGATCTCAACAAAACCTATCGTCATGTTGTTACGATTTTGCTATTGGCGCTAATGGCAATCTCCCTTCCCCTGCTAACCCAGGCAAAACAAGTAGCACATGACGACGTCGACATGGCGATATCTCCAGAGCGAATGGAGAGCTCCCTCAAAAGTGATCTGGTCCGCGAACTCGCTGACCTAGCTGATATGAAGGCTAAAATGGAGCAACTGGAAATCCGGAAGGCAGCGATTAGAGCTGAAATCAGCGCCTATGGTTACCAGGATACCGCTCAAAATTACTTACTGATGGCTTCTCAACCGCGAATTGATGAGCTGGAAGAAGCGCTCAGAAAGAACTGGTTGGCATCCAGGATACTGGCCAAAAGTGTCGAAACATTTCAGGAACACTATAATTCGACATCGATGCTGCTTAAACAAACTGCCGACGGTATTGAACTGGCCAAGAAGCAGATGGCCGATATCCGGCAGTCTCAGCTTTCCGTTACACAGAAGGATCTACTGGAAGCCGCCACCCAAAAATTGCTCGATGTTCTCAAGGAAAAGAAACAGCTGGGAGAGTATTATCTGACGATCTACAAGGATATGCTGGACCGAATGAAGGCCAAGCAGAAGGCGAAAAAAGTCATTGCTGAAAAGCTCGCAACCCGGCTTAAAGACCAGAAAAAAGCATCGCTCTTCACTCGGTCCGAACCCTACCGTGGGTTAGGTGTTCAAACCTTTGAAGAAAGGCTTCAGGTAATTTTTAATCGGATCAAGGCGCCTTTCAGCACCGAGTTCTGGAATGCCCAGTGGGTTTATATCCAGATGGGGGGGGTGGCTCGATGGGCGGTTTTTTTGACGGCGTTGGCATTAATCATTACCCTTCAGGGCCGCTGCCGGTTCATTCTTCAGCGGATTGAAAAAAAATGTGATGGGCCTGGTTGCTACTATCGCCGTATGGGATTACATCTGCTGCACCGCTCCCTGCCGTATATAGGCTTGACACTGCTCTTCGGAATTTACAGTTCTTTTCATTTTTCTCTTCTCAATGTAGGTCTGGGAAAATTTCTTTTTTCTATCTTCCTGGTGTTGCTGGTTACACGATGGGGACTGGATTATCTCAATTATGATTTTCAGGGCCCGTCGACCGTATTAGGGTCTTTTGTAACTCTGCACTTAAAACGTTTCTTACAGTTATTCCGAGCGGTGATTATTCTTATCCTCATGATGGTGGGGCTGATGGGAGGCGGAAGCGTGCTGGTCTGGATAGCAAGGGATGTGCTATCGCTTGTGGTTTTGGTCTGGGCCATCATATTGTGGCGGCAAATGAAACCGATGGTGGTCCAGGAATCACCCGAAGGCACTTCCCCATCCAACCCGAAATGGATCGGACCATGCCAATGGGTCATCTATATTATCTGCGCGGGTAATCCGCTGCTCAGCCTGTTCGGATATTACAACCTGGCAAGACACTGGAGCACCGCATGTATAGAGACGCTGGCTTTTCTGTTTTGGGGATGGATCAGCCTGAACGCCATTCGCGAGTGGCATTCTGATCATCTGGCCAGGGTAAAGGCTGCGGACATTGAACAACCTTTGGACAGTGTGGATGATTTCCGGTGGGCGATGATCCAACTGGCGCGTCTTATTTGGTTTATGGGCCTGACGGCAGGTATTCTCTGGGCCTGGGACAGCTCAGGTTTTCTGTTTTCTCAACTGGGACGCTTCATCGATGCCACCCTTACAGTTGGTAGCCTGAAACTAAGTATCAAAGGCATCATGGTGGCGGCCTTAATCCTTTACCTGACCCGATTGGTCGTGCAAATCGGTCAGTCGTTGTTAAACGAAAAAATTCTGGATAAAAAAACTCTGGAACCCGGGCTTAAGGATTCGATTCTCACGATTATAAGCTATCTGGCCTGGGGCTTAGGATTGATTTTAGCCCTTGGGATTCTGGGCGTCAACGCTACTTCGTTGGCCGTGATTTTCGGCGCGCTCAGCATCGGAATTGGATTCGGGCTCCAGAACATCTTCAATAATTTTATCAGCGGTCTCATCTTGCTCTTCGAACGGCCCATCCAGGTGGGGGATGTTGTAGAAGTTGCCGGTCTCTGGGCCGAGGTCAAAAAGATCAACGTGCGCGC
>DNGT01000295.1 GCA_003486165.1 Desulfobacteraceae bacterium | reverse complement strand
GATGTCTTCGGTTACCAGTTGAATCTCATCCGGATCTAAAGGGAGTGTCAGGTAATCACTGGCACCTGCTTTTACGGCTTTGACCATCTCCCTGATCATGTCCGGTTTGGCCATGACAACGATTTCAATTGTAGGACATAATTGTTTAAACCGTTGCAGCATATGGGTATAGTCACCGCTTTGGGTCGATCGAAANNTAAACTTCCGGTTTTTCCGAAGCAATCAGGGCAGTCCTCATCTGTTCCTCCAGAATAAATATATTTCATCGGGATGACCTTTGTCGCTTGATTCTATATTAATTGGAAAGGAATTTTTATATTAGAATAACACTTAAATCAAACATAAAAAGATTTCATGTACAAAAAAAATAGCTCTCTTGCAATAACAATAACGGCAGGGAAAACGTGACGAGAATGACATTGTTTAAAGGTATCGGACAAGATGATCGAATCAACCCGACAAATAATACAAAGCAGGTTGTTCTAAAGAATAGAATTTATTGTAAGGAGCAGTCCGGGCAAAAAAATCGAAGTCGTGACTGTTCTGGAAATAAGGAAGATGGGAATATTATTTATTTTAATGGGTTATGGGGCACAATGATTCAACAATTATTATTCATTTTCTTCATACACTCCGATTCTATGATGACAGGCTGGACAGAAGAAATAATTCGGATAGGGATCGTTTCCACAGATTCTGCATTTTCTTCCTGATTTTATTTTCTTTTTTCGGTAACTCTTATAATGTTCTTTAGCTTTGACGTTTTTTGGTTTTTTAGCTTTTGTGGGTGTCGACAATTCTGATGTTGTCTTTGCCTTTAAAAGAGATGATTTCATCTTTCCAACGCCTCCATTTTCTTTTTGCATTCAATACAATGGGTCGTAACCGGTCTCGCCTTGAGGCGCTCAATTGCAATCTCTTTTTCACACATTTCACAGATTCCGAAACGGCCGTTTTCCAAATTTTTCAGTGATCTTTGGATTTTTCGAATAAGCTTGCTTTCTCTATCTTTGATTCGAAGCATAGTAGCGCGTTCCGATTCAAAATTTGCACGGTCCACAGGATCCGGCGATGTTTGATGGTCATTTTTTATTAAATCTTGAACCACGATATCAGCCTGTCCCAATAGTGTCTCCAACTGTTCGGTCAACAATTGCTTGAAAAAATAAATGTCCTTATCTTTCATAAAACGCTTCCTTCATCCTTATATCATTGGGAAATTTGAGTGGTTTCAGGTTTTATCTGAATATGAATATCTGATAAAAATAAATAAAATAATGCAATAACTCTGCCAAATCCAATTATTCGGCTTTTGGTTCTCTTGATTCCCGATAATTCGAAAAGTCGATTATAGGAATTCTTAATGTCATTCAACGCTAATCCAAAGTAATCTGTAAATTTAAAGTTCGCTATTGGAATTCAAATGAATTGCGCAGGGCCTAATATGTGCGGATTATGTGTAGATAAAACGTCTTCATCATTTATTTTAGCACAAGGCGAGTTCGGAATATTCAGCTCCGAGTTTGCAAAAAATCAGAACTCACCCTTCTCATTTTGTATCAGCACGGGCATTATGATTGCCATAAAACGCAAAAAATAAGAATAAACATTATTATTAAAATGTTTATACTGTTTCGAGAAAAAGAATCAACTTGTTGAAATAAAAAGTAATATGGTTTTTTGTTAATTTTATTAAACGCCGGTAAAAAAAGAATTTGGCATGTTCGTTGCTTTTTAGGCTGTAAGTCCAATTTACTTAATGAGGCAGATAACATCCTTTTCGTGAGGATAACATTGTGAAATCGAAAGGCATGCATCAACAAACTGTCAGTGGTATTCTAATCCCTGAAAAATGGGATGATAAAAACAATGTCATCGGTGTTTCAATACAGGCTTTTGATGAAAATGAGTATATCGTTAAAAGTTGCCTGGACGAAAAAGACTTGTTTGATTTTATCAAGAAAAAGGTAACGGTCGCCGGCAAGGTGTTTGAGCGATCGGATGGGAAGTTCAATATCGAAGTAAATTACTTCGAAGTGATGGAGAATTAAGATAACTTTTTAAAGAAAAGAATTTAAAAAGAATGGATTATGGGAAATATGGTCATTACTTGCATCCAATGCCAGGAAGATTTCGAATTTTCGGTTGAAGAACAGGAAAAATTGAAGAAGAGAGGGTTTGATGCACCTCTGCGTTGCCCTCAGTGTCGCAAGCATAAAGCACGAAATCTCCAACACGAGGAAAATAGGAAGTTTAAGGGTAAAAAAAAACATTATCGGATGAAATTTGATGAAGATTATGACTGAATGTTGCTATTTTTCTTTGTTTAGACGGATCAATTGTTGACGAGTTATAGAATGAACAGGAGCGGGAACGTCAACACGTCATTGATATATTAGATAAGTAAAAAAATATCCCTTCGAAAGCCGCTTGATATACAAAAAGTTTTGCTCGACCAATCCTTTCACCTTCCAATATCATAGCCTTAGAGATACCCTCAAGGACAGTTAACTCCAATAAACATTGACGGATGTGCCACAACCTGCCATAATCGCGTAAAATCGAGATAAATTCTTGTATTGATAAGGTTTAAGAACCTGTTTCCCGGGTTTCAAACAGAGCAACAACTTTTTTTAGGGAGGTTGTATGGAGAAAAAAATAAAAGCTGATGGCGCAACCGTTAAAAAAGAGACCATGTGGCTGGTCGCTTTCATTGCCCTGGTGGTTGGTTTTTTAGGCGGTGTCGTTTTCGGCGTTTATAAAACAAGCTCAGACAAACCGATTCAGAAATCGATGATTTCCCAACCGGCTGAAAAAGCTCAGAGTGTTTCAGTTGAAAGTGCGGCTCAAATTTTTCAGCTTGAAAAAATGACAAAAGAGAACCCTGATGACGCTACCGCATGGGCAAGTTTGGGGAATCTGTATTTTGATACCGGCAACCATCAAAAAGCGATTGAGGCATATACCAGATCTCTGGCATTGAACCCGAACAATGCCAATGTGATCACCGATTTGGGTGTCATGTACCGCCGATCCGGTCAACCGAATAAAGCCATTGAATCGTTTGATAAAGCAGCGAAAATAGACCCCAAACATGAGACGGCACTATTTAATAAAGGGATCGTGCTCATGCATGATTTAAACAATCTTGATGGCGCCATTCAAGCATGGCAGGAACTGCTTAAAAGGAATCCTGCTGCAACATCGCCCAGCGGACAACCCGTCAAAGATTTGGTTGAAAGAATGAAAGAAAACAAAAAGCAGTGAAGATGACGGGTTAAATATTTGCTCATAGAAAGCACAAAATGTGCGAGTAAATGCTTAACTGCTAATCAGGTTAATTGCCCAACGAATATAAGGTGATTCAGTATGTTCATGATGAGAAAAATTGTCTTTTTATTAATATGTTGCCTGCCCGTAACGGGTTGGAGTGCAAATATGAAATACACGCTTGATGTGCAAATAAACACTGCCGAACAAAAAATTACCGGCATTGCCCGTTTGAAAGCGGATGCCGATATCAAGCTTGATTTTTCCGTTCAGAATTTGAAGGTATTGAACTTGGATGGCGGCAACATCGCCAAGGCAAACGGTGATATTCTTCACCTTTCATTACAAAGCGGCAAAGACATCAAGATTCACTATGAAGCCTTGATAAACGAAAGCCGGATTAACTTTATCGATAAAGATCATGTAGTTTTAACATCCGGCTGGTATCCACAGCCCAATGATCTGGCTGAGTACACGCTTTCCGTGACCTTGCCGGAAAATTTTATTGCCATATCTGAATCCGAATCTGTAACCATTCAGAAACAGGGAAAAGCAAAAACCTTTGTGTTTGAGTTCAATCATCCCCTGGACAGTTTACACCTGGCCGCTTCAAACCGCTATGTTCAAAAAAAAGATCGATATAATAACGTCGATATTGAAACGTATTTTTTTAAAGAGGATGCCCATCTTGCAGAGGCGTATCTTGTCCATACAAAAAAATATCTGGCCATGTACGAGAAGATGCTCACCCCCTACCCATACCGTCGTTTTGCCATTGTAGAAAATATATTGCCCACAGGGAACTCAATGCCCACGTATACCTTGCTGGGCAATCAGGTGGTGCATTTGCCGTTTATTGTCAAGACTTCTCTGGGGCATGAAATTTTACATCAATGGTTCGGCGGTTCCGTCTACATCGATTTCCTGTCCGGCAACTGGGCGGAAGGGCTAACAACCTACCTCTCCGATCATTACTATGCCGCTCTGGAAGGCAAAGATACTGCCTATCGAAAACAGATCCTGGTGGATTACCATGCTTATATCCGTGGGGACAATGCCATGCCGTTGAGCGATTTTACAAGCCGAAGCAACAAAGCCCAGAGTGTTATCGGCTATGGGAAAGGAGCCATGCTGTTTNNCCCTATTACGTTTTATGCCGATAAACAAAAACGTACACAATGGGTTGAGGTGAAAAATTCAAAAGAAAGCATGTCGCTATACCTTGATGAACCACCCAATAAGGTCGTTATGGACGAAAATTACACCCTGATGCGGCAATTAACTCCTGAAGAAATCCCTCCGATTTTGGCCGGCATCATGGGCAAGAAAAAGCTTGTTGCCGTGATCTCATCCATGAAACGATCAACATACCAACCGCTGATTGATGCTCTTGGGGTTAAAACGATTGCTTATGCAACACCGGATAATATTACATTTGATCAGATTCAAGAAAATTCGTTGCTCATTGCCGGCTATGACAATCCTGTTGTGAACATGCTTTTTGGCAAACAGACGGTTTCGGAAGATGGATTGCATGTAAAAGTGTATAAAAATCCGTATAATGCATCGGAACGTGTTGCATTGTTACATGCCGCCGACAAACAACAGGCACAGGCGGTTCAGTATAAAATATCGCACTATGGGAAATATACCGAGCTTGCCTTTAAAGACGGCCAAAACACCTTGAAGGAAATTGCCGAATCAGAAAACGGCATTCAGATGTTATCCCGTCCGGAAGTCCGGGCGCTAAAGCCCGATTCGCTTGCAACAATAGACGATATTATCCCCCAGCTTATGGTTTCGCGTATTATTTATGTTGGAGAAGCGCACGACCAATTTGCTCACCACATGAACCAGTTGAAGGTGATCAAAAAAATCCACGACGCCGGATATAAGCTGGCTGTGGGTATGGAAATGTTCCAAAAGCCTTATCAACAGGTTGTGGATGACTACCTGGCCGGACGGATTGATGAGTTTGCTTTTTTAAAAAAGACCGAATATTTCAGCAGGTGGAGATACGATTACAATTTGTATAAACCGATTGTCGATTATCTCAAACAACAGCGCATACCGCTTGTCGCCTTAAATATTCAAGGAGATCTCACCCAAAAAGTTGCACGGGAAGGGATGTACNNGAAGGCATGGCCGAGTCAGCATATCGATTTTTGGCAAACCATCCCGAACATAAAATGGTAATCCTTGCGGGCAATGGTCATGTCAGGCATAAATATGGGATTCCGGACCGACTCTATCGGCGCAATCATGAGCCGTTCACTGTTGTTGTTCAGGATGAGGAGCTTGAAGACGGTGTGGCGGATTATGTTCTTTTAACCACAAAACTGAACGGGAAAGCATCGCCCAAACTGGGTGTAATGGTGGAAGAAAAAGATAAGCACCTGGTGATTATGGGGGTGAATCAAAGCGGTCCTGCGCAGAAAGCAGGGCTACAAAAAGGTGACATTATCGAGATGTTTGCAGAACGTCCCATACAATCCCTGGAAGACTTAAAACTGGGCTTGTTTTACGGCAACATCGGAAGTACAGTCAAGATTAAGGTCAAACGGGCGGATAAGACGATTGAAGAAGAAATCGAACTGTTTGATTTTGAACGATTCCCACAATAGCTATCGATTCAAGCTTTTTGATGTTTTGACGCTAAAAGATGGATTTCATAACTTCGCAAGACCGGCAAATCTTCATTTTTTCTTTCCAAGTTTTGTGAACACTACCTTCACAAATTGTACCACTGATAAACCAGCAAAGATCACCAGCCTGGAACTCCCATGCCGGACACATTTCTTTCTTCTCAGTAGGACACGCCTTTATATCCCAGCAGGGCCTTCTGTCGCTGATATTTTTCTTTAACCTTGAGATCAGAAAAAAAATCTGACGTTCCACATGGACCGGAACCAATCGCCATCCCTGTTCATAGCTGTGAACAGCCTTGATAGAGACACCAAGAAGCTGTGCCATCTGGCGCTGTGTTTTTTCTAATTTTTTTCTGAACTTCTTAAATTCTTTACTGGTCATGCTGAGTCCTTGCGGCTGGGTCTGTAGTTGGGTTAATAAGGGTTAAAGAAAATGGCCACAATTTGTGATGTACAGTATTACTATGTGGTATTTTATGTCAAGTGTTTTTTAAGCGAAATCCTTATCAAGAAAGAATTGCTCGAGAATTAAAAAGGCGGTTCATCTCAAAGGCGAACCGCCCCAAGCCATAAAGTGGAGGGAGAATGGAAAATTTTGGCTTATGGTGTAAAGTATCATCCCGGAGCAGGGATTGTCAAGAAAAAAAATGCTACATAGTGGTAATTAGATGGTTGGGAACACATCCTGACCCACGGTCATGTTTCCATAAATATTTTATTTAGCCGTTTCAGTTCAGATTCGGCATCGTTGACCATTTCGTCGATGATCCCTTGTATCGGTTTGATTTTATTAAC
>DNGT01000235.1 GCA_003486165.1 Desulfobacteraceae bacterium | reverse complement strand
TTGGTGGGAAAGGTCTTGTCGAGTTGGGACATGAGTCCTCCGATAGCTGAAGACCTTTCTACCAGGTACACATAATAACCGGAATTGGCAAGATCCAGGGCGGACTGCATACCGGCAATGCCGCTGCCAAGCACCATCACCGAACCGACGAGATCTTTTCCCTGTCTCTTAACGGCATTGTTATTCTTCTGACTGTTTGTTTGCTCCATTTTTTCCATCCTTATATTCTTTCAAGTATTTCAGGGAGTTTATGTTCCCATCCAAGGGTTGCGATATGGACGCCGCTGAATCCTTGTTTCTTTAATATTGAAACCAATTCAGCTGCTATCAGGGTGCACTCTCGAACCTTGTCCGGAGACTTTTGAATGCGGTTAACCAGTGAATCAGGAACATAAACATCATTTACGTTTCGCATAATATAACGGGCCATTCCCAAGGATTTGAGAAGTAATACTGTTGGGATGATTTTTGTTTTCCTGATGTCCACCCTTTTCGTGAACGGTTCGATGGCGGAAAGATCAAATAACGGTGGAGAGATGAAAAATTGCACCCCTGCCTCAATTTCCTTATTCATTTCTTCAATGACCAGTTCAGTAGATTTTCCTTTGGCGCCGGCATTCACAGTTGATCCAACCAGAAACTCGGGAGCGCCGGAAAGTTCGATTCCGGCCATGTCTTTTCCCTCCTGGAGCCCCTTGATCGCCCCGAGGAGTCCCAAAAGATCAATGTCATATACTGATCTTGCCTGAAAGTGGTCTCCATAGCTGGGATCTTCTCCGGTAACCGCCATGACATTGGTGATACCACATCCAAAAGCTGCTAATAGATCTGCCTGGAGAGCGATCCGATTTCGGTCTCTACAGTTTAGCTGTATCACTGTTTCCATCCCCTTACTTTGCAGAATAACCGCCCCTCCAAGGGAACTCATCCGCATGACGGCATTGCTCATTTCAGGGACCACAAAGGCATCCACATCTCCTTTAACTCTTTTGGCATGGGTCACCATTGTGGAGACATCCACCCCTTTCGGGGGCTCCATTTCAGCAAGGACGGCAAATTCCCCTGCATCGAATTTCCGCTTTAATTGCATATGATTACCTCCGATCTTTTTGACAAAAAGCAGCTTGAATTGGCAAAAACTCAAAACAAAAAATGAAATTTTTATACAAACACGTCGTTTCGTTCTTTTTTACTGCAGAGTCTCAGAGGACGCAGAGACAAGTGGCTTTTCCCTTGCCATTAGGATACGGACCAAAGGAAAAGGTTGCAGCAAGTTGACTGCTATGTGGGTAATTTCTTAAGTGGTTAACCTTTTTTAATATTTTTGGCATCAAATTCAATCTTCCTCAATNNGTTAAAAACATTTCTCTGCGTCCTCTGTGCCCCTGCAGCGAGACCTTTGAAAAACGTCCCTTTTTGACCATACATGAGCAATAATCGTGCCGGAATATGATAGCTCAAAAAGATGACAAATAAACGCAATTATATCAAAAGAATAAGTGTTGGATGGTTTGAAAAGGTTACGTTTTTATGGGCTTGATTCTATTTGACTATTGTGCCAATTTGGCATATGTGATATTTGGAAACGAGGTCAGCGCATCATTTGAAACAAACCATGCCGTTTTGGCATGGTACTTTTTGGAATAGTATCGTTTTATGAAAATATATGGCGATAGGGTAAAGAGAGAAAATAAATATGGATTATAAAATCATTGTCATTGATGATGATCTCGACTTTCTTGAAATCTTGAAAGGACATCTTTTGAAGTCGGGTTTTAAAAATATTCGTACGGAAGATAACCCGTTAAATGTCGCATCCCTATTTGAAAAAGGAGAAGATTTCGATATTGCCCTGATCGACATGACCATGCCAGGCATAGATGGACTCGATCTTCTTGAAATCATAAAAAATATAAACCCTAGAACAGAGTGTATTATGGTCACCGCCGTTAACGAAGCCCGAATTGCCGTAGAATGTCTGAAAAAAGGGGCATATGACTATCTTTTAAAGCCGGTATCCCAGGAAGATCTTATTTTTTCGATGAAGCGGGTTTTGGAAAAAAAACGACTTTTGGATATTCTGGATATCGGAAAAAGCCCGGCTCTGCCCCGGCTTAAAAATGCCGAACCTTTTAAGCCAATCCTTACACGCTCGCCAAAGGTATTAAGAATCTTAAAGGAAGCGGAACTTCACGCCGGAAGTGATGTTCCGCTTCTAATTACAGGTGAGAGCGGAACCGGTAAAGAACTTCTTGCGTGGGCCATTCATGCCGCCAGTCCCAGATCTCGCTTCCCCTTTACACCGGTCAACATGGCATCGCTCACCGGTAGCTTGTTCGAAGCGGAATTCTTCGGTCACACCAAGGGAGCATTTACAGGTGCTGAAGACAGCCGCAGGGGTTATCTGGAATATAGCCATCGCGGAACCCTATTTCTGGATGAAATCGGCAACCTGGCACCTGAACTTCAGGGTAAGCTGTTGCGATTTTTACAGGATGGAGAATACTTTAAGTTGGGAACAAGCAACCAGCAAAAAGCAGATGTTCGATTCATCGCAGCCACCAACGAGGATCTGGAAAAACTTATGGCCAAAAAGGCTTTTCGCAAAGATTTATATTACCGTATCAGGGGTGGATGGCTTCATCTGCCGCCTTTGAGGGAAAGAAAAGAAGACATTCCACTTTTGGCAGATAAATTTATAAAAGAGTACACGAAAAAAGATGCCACATGTGACGAAGAAGCCAGATGCTTACTCATGGAATATGACTATCCTGGAAATATTCGGGAACTCAAATCGATCCTTCAGTCGGCAGTGAACCTGGCACAGGGAAGACCTATTTCATCCGATGTCCTTCCTGCACATTTAAAACAGCGTAAATCCATTTCAAAATGCCTGACCCCTTCGGCATCTGAAAATATTGNNACTTCTTGGCATCGGCTTGAACACTCTTCGAAGAAAATTGAGGTCCTATGGCATAGAATAAATATGCATGACTATGATTTAGGTGCTTTTATTTTATTGGAGTAAAGAACCCTATGCATGCTGACTATAAAAGAGTATTGCTAAATCATCCCGACAAGCTGCTTTCAACGGTGTTAGTGTTGGTAGCAATCCATACCCTCGCATTTGGCATAACATTGATTGCTCAACCAGCCG
>DNGT01000453.1 GCA_003486165.1 Desulfobacteraceae bacterium | reverse complement strand
GCTATTTCAGAAGCAACCGTGCTTTCTGAAATGGCTTCCGTTGTTCCAACAAGAGATATCTGATTTGAGACGGTCTTGGTTTTTACAATGGCAACCTGAACCGGGGACGGTGGGGGACCATCTCCTTTACCTGGGTTTTGAGCAATTGAGACTTGAGCTGAAAGCAAACAGACAATTGTAAAAATTAAAAAATATCTGTAAAAAAACGTTTTGATATCAAATGTCGGCATGAATAACCTCTTTAAATGTAAGATCTTTAGGTCAAGTAATGGAGAACCTATATTTTAATTCCCCGAACGTCAAGAGATTAAAGGTACGTGTTAACGGAAAAGCATGCCCCGCTAACACATGTCTTTAATAATATGCATCCTAAACAATATTATCAAATTGCACTGCAAATAAATGCACTTGCCCCGACGATATACTGTGTTATATTTAACCTAAGCTAAGCGTTTCAAATTTAAAAAGGGGATAAAACATCTCTTTTTTTAATGAATGATCTTTATTTATGTTTTTAAAATTTAAAACCCTTCGGGATTGCCGATCTTACCGCATTTCCCCGCAAGCGGGATTTAGCTTCGCTCAACTTGTTTATCTGCGGCAACCTCGACAATTGCTCAATTTAGGTTTAACAATATTCGAATGCGAAAATTGACTATAAATATCTACCGCTGTTATAAAAATTTGGGAAAGGATAACCTATGAAAATTGCAGTCAGTGGCAAAGGAGGCGTCGGCAAAACAACGTTTTCAGCACTTTTGATACGAACATTGAATGAGCAAGGGAAACATGTGCTGGCCATCGATGCGGATCCGGATGCCAACCTTGCAGCGGCACTGGGCATTCCAGATGCCGAGCGCATCGTTCCCATTGCCGAGATGAAGGAGCTTGTTTTTGAGAGGACTGAAACAAGGCCGGGAAGCGTGGGTGGTTTTTTCAAACTGAACCCCAAAGTGGACGACCTTCCCGACGCACTTTCGGCAAAACTGGATAACATTAAACTCATGCGCCTTGGGGGGGTTCAAAAAGGCGGGTCCGGATGCATTTGCCCGGAGAGCACCCTGTTAAGGGCACTGATGACCCACATTGTCCTGGCGCGGGACGAGGTGGTGGTCATGGATATGGAAGCCGGAATCGAACATTTGGGAAGGGCAACGGCTTCGGCTGTAGACCGGTTGATTGTGGTCGTGGAACCNNAAAAATATTGTCCTTGTGGGCAACAAAATTCGCAGTCCGAAAGACGAGACATTTTTAAAAGAAAATCTAAAGGATTTTGAGTTCCTTGGATTCATCCCCTATGAAGAAGCACTGATAGAGGCGGATGTGGATGGTGTTTCACCATTTGATGTGAACTCAACGGCTAAAGAAAATGTTAACGAAATGATTTCAAAGCTTTAATGAACCGTCCAAAACGATACCATTATCGGACGAAAAAAGGAGAAGGCAGGTTTAGCCGAAATCACCGGCCTCCCAAAATCAAGGCTGGTGCCGATGCCGGGCTCAAAAAGATTTTTGCCGGCATCGGTGTGCCGGGTAAGAAACCGTTTAAACCCGATCCTTTTCAGCTTCAGGCATTGTCGGCCGTCAAACGATCCGACTGCCTGGTGACCGTACCTACCGGCGCCGGAAAAACCTGGATTGCCGAACAGGCCATCGCCCGAATCCTTAAAAAGGGAGGTAAATCATGGTATGCCTCTCCCTTAAAGGCCTTGAGCAATACAAAGTACAGTGAGTTTTCAAAAATCTTCGGACCTGAAAACGTCGGTATTTTAACCGGTGACAGAAAAGAAAAACCGGATGCACCGCTCATTGTGGGAACCACCGAAATTCTTAGGAATCAGCTTTATGATGCCATGTATCAGGGGACCACACTTCTCACCGATTTCGTTGTTCTTGACGAGGCACATTTTTTAGGGGATGAAGAAAGGGGCGTTGTCTGGGAAGAGATCATGATATATCTTCCCTCAAGGATTCCGCTTCTTCTGCTCTCGGCGACCATCGGCAATGCAAAAGTTATTTCCCAATGGCTTTCGTCCATTCGCGGTAAAAAATGTATTGTTGTTGAAGAAACCAAAAGGCCTGTACCGCTGTATCCGATCTTTTTTCACCCTTCAGGGACGCTATATCCCCTGCTCGTGAGGGGAAGTCCTGGGAAGGGCAGATTGTCAAAACAGGTGGCTGCTTATGTAAGCAGCAGTCGTCCACTTTATCTTTCACCGCCCCACAAGCTGCCTCCTTTTGGGGATATTTTGCGTGTATTAAACAAATATCGACTTCTTCCCGCCATATTTTTCCTCAAATCTCGAGCCGATTGTGACAATGCCCTTGATTTGTGCGAAGAAGGTTTGAGACATGACCGAATTAGAAAAGACAAACGCAGTCTGAGAATCCAAGAACTTGTGGCTCACAATTCCCATATTACCAGGCATCGGCAATTGTGGCACCTTGAACACTTGGCCGTCGGCGCCCATCACAGCGGACAGCTCCCGGCATGGAAACTGATTCTGGAAACCCTCATGACAGAAGGGCTGCTGGATGCCGTCTTTGCGACATCTACCGTTGCCGCCGGTGTAAACTTTCCGGCGAGAACCATTGTTTTTCTNNGCCGGGCGAAGGGGAATGGACCATATAGGATTTGCAGTGGCAATTCCGGGAAAATTTATGGATATTCGGCTTACCGCAAAGCTGATGACATCACCGCCGTCTGACGTGTCCAGCCAGATCAAGATAAATTTTTCAATGGTTCTTAACCTGCTTTTATCCCATACGCCGGAACAGATCGAAGATCTTCTGAAAAAGTCCTTTGCAACCTTTATGATAATTCATGGGAGAAAAGAAAAGGGGTTTAAAAAACCTGTCGAAAATGATCATAAGCAGCTATGGCAGGATTTTGTAAGGCATCTCGATTTTCTGAAAAAAACCGGTTATGCCACCCAAAGCGGCAGGTTGACCGCCGACGGCATTTGGGCCTCTCAACTTCGGGTCGATCAACCGTTGATGATTGCAGAAGGCTTCAGACATGGAATTTTTCCTGACAATGATCCGGCGCTTCTCGCCGCTGTGACAGCGCTGTTCGTCAACGAACGAGAATCAGATGAAATAATAAACAAGGCATTCATGCCTAAAGCGCTGATCAACATCTTTTCCGACGTTAAAAAAAGCCTTTCATCCTTTTCAGCACGGATGGCCAAAAAAGGTTTTGAAACTCGGCCGCTGATTTTGCAGCCGGCAGCGACCCTATATGCTTGGGCGACCGGCCTGCCCTGGGAAAAAGTGCTGACCATCGCCAAAATGGAAGAGGGGGACCTGGCCATGTTGATTCTCAGGACTGCAGACAACTTGAGGCACATCAGAAGCCTCAGGGATGTCTTCCCTGAAGCTGCTTCAGCCGCTGCTACGGCAATTGACCTTATCATGAGGTATCCGGTGGTGATGGATTATGAATAGGCTGCATTTCTGGATTGGCACGCAATGATACTTCTACGATTCGTGGATGTACACTCGTTAGAACTTTCATCGGTAATTTCATACTAAAACGCATTTAAATCAAGTTCCTGAAAATTTATTCCAAGAACAATATGTGCAGATTTTAGGTGAAATTGTTTTTATAGATGTTCTCTTGTTCGTCGAGAATTTCGCGGAGAATTTCAATGGTGGTCATGGGATTCATGATCACCGCTCGAAGCACCACGATATTTTGTCCGGGAAAACCTTTTATATCGAGTGTCGTTCTGGAGACAAAACTGTTGCCAGCCTCCCTTTGAAGTCTTTGAATTCTCCGGTTGATGTCGTTTAGCTTTTCGTTGATACTCAAAGTTTGCTTTACATCACTTCCGGCGAGCTTTTTCTTAAGGTCGAAGGGGCATAATCGATACGTCAGTATGTTGAGTTCAGGCGGGGTGACCAACTGGAAGTCCGGTCTTTTTTCTATTTCGTCGGCAAACTTTCGGGCGGTTTCAATGCCGTGATCGATGAGCAGGGCATAGCCCCGGCTGCCCATGATTTTTAGGGCGCTGTCGAGTATCAGCGAATTGGCTTCCCGCGATCCTGACGGCGATTTGATGCCAAGATCCACCGATCCCGGACGGTTGACATAGTTGGCATGATAGATCACCCCGTCCATAAGGGTTGGATCTTTAAAATAAACCATACCGCAGCTCATGGGCATATAAAACTGTTTATGCCCGTCGATGGTCACGGAGTCGGAGAGTTCGATGCCAGAGAGCAGATGACGGTATTTTTCCGACATCAGCGTCGGCCCTCCCCAGGCCGCATCCACATGAAAGTGGATTCTTTTTTCGGCACAAATTTCACCCAGCTTCAAAAGCGGATCTACGGAACCGGTTTCCGTGGTTCCGGCGATACCGACTGCGGCTAAGATAGCTGTTTTTTTGGGGCTTTTCGTTAAGGCATTGATGGTTTTTTCAAGCGCCATGAGATCGATCCGATTCTTTTCATCCACATCTACGGCCACAATATTCCGGTTGCCGATACCGAGCAGTCCTCCGGATTTGTTGAGTGAATAGTGCCCCCGTTTCGATACAAGAACCACGCTTTGCTGGATTCCGTATGCATCATACGCAGCCCGCAGACCTTCTTTTTCCACACCGTCAAAACCGTTTTTAGGAGCAAATCGTTTATTTCGGGCAACCCACAGCGCCGTCAGGTTGGAGAGGGTGCCGTTTTCGGTAAAACAGCCGAGGGTCGTTTGGGTGCTCTGGATATGTTCATCATAAAAGGCATCGGTTTTTCCATAAATCAGCCGGTGGATCTTGGCCAATACCTGCTTTTCCACCACCGATACCACCTTTGATGTTTCGATTTTAACCACATTTTGNNGGAGCGATGTCTTCAATCAGGTCGGTAATGACGTCGGCCAGTTTTTTTTCAGGATTCTGACTGATCAGGCTGACCGTAAATCTATCGGCCAAATTTTTCAGGCTGATCTCCTCGGTAAAACCGACATGTGTTTTAAGGAAATCGTGGAGCCCGAAAAGGATCTGTTCCATGTATTTGATCAATGTTGACCTTGCAGCTTCGTTTTCCGGCCGGATGAACGTTCGTGTCAGGGCCGGCCAGTCGGCCACAAGTTCTTTTTTTGGGGTCGTCATATTTTTTTTATTCATCGGACAAACAGCTGGTGGGAAAAATATCTTTTGGTTACTTTTAAATACATACTATTTGCGTAACATGACAGATTCTCGGATCTAAGTAAATCTTTATTTTATCTCAATGTTTTTCATAAATTCTTTTCATCTGCCAGGTCGGTGTTTCGTGCCGATTTTTAAAAGTTTTTTTATGAATAAATCAATATTTTTGGTTGACAAATTCGTTCCGAAGAGAGTAAAAAGCGGGGTGTTTGTTTTCCGGAAATTCGTAAAAAGACGAAATCTGGATTCAATCTTCCTCACTTACTTTTTAAAAATAAAATTAAGGAGCACCGTATGACTGAACAAGTTAACGGATCTGTACTGGTAGTAGGTGCCGGCATTGCCGGTATGCAGTCCGC